>CAZIJT010000189.1:0-2022 GCA_964539595.1 uncultured Thiohalophilus sp.
ACCAGAGTGCGGTGACCGTGCATGTTCTTCAGGGCGAGCGCGAACGTGCTGATGGTAACAAGTCACTGGGACGTTTTGATCTTACCGATATTCCACCGGCTCCCCGCGGCGTGCCGCAGGTCGAAGTCGCGTTGGATATTGATGCTAACGGTATTCTTAATGTGTCTGCCAAAGACAAGGCGACCGGTAAGGAACAATCGATTGTGATTAAGGCCTCCAGTGGTCTGTCTGATGATGAAGTTGATAACATGGTTCGTGATGCGGAAGCGCATGCAGATGAGGATAAGAAGTTCCAGGAAGAAGTGAATATCCGTAATCAGGCTGATGGCCTTGTGCATGCTACCCGCAAGTCAGTGGAAGAAATGGGTGACAAACTCGAAGCAGATGAAAAGAGCAAGATCGAAGCCGCAGCCAATGATCTGGAAGAAGCTCTCAAGGGTACGGATATCGCTGATATCGAAGCCAAGAGCAAAGTGCTCAGCGAAGCCTCGGCGAAAATGGCCGAACGCATGTATGCCGATCAGGGTGCGGAGGGTGCAGCCAGCGCTGATGCAGCAGGCTCGGATGAAGCACAAGCCTCGGATGATGTTGTCGATGCTGAGTTTGAAGAAGTTAACGACGACAAAAAGTAAGCTTTTATTGTTGCTAACTGAATCCGAGGCAGGAAATTCCTGCCTCGGATTTTGTCGTTTATGAATTACTTTAGGGCGTCATTCCCCGCTGCTGTAGGTACGGCTTCAGTCGTACATGTTCGCTTGAAAGCGAAGCTACAACGAATACTCCGCAGCTTGTTGTGGAGTAGTTACTCAAGTGTGAACAGACGTCGTTTTTACGGTTAAAAAATAGCAAAAGAAATTATGTCAAAACGAGACTACTACGAAATTTTGGGCATCACGCGTAATGCGACTGAAGCTGAGATTAAAAAATCCTTCAAACGCATGGCGATGAAATATCATCCTGATAGAAATCAGGATGACAAGGACAAGGATGCGGCGGAAGAAAAATTCAAAGAAGCCAAAGAAGCCTACGATGTGCTGAGTAATTCTCAAAAGCGTGCCGCCTATGATCAATTTGGTCATGCCGGCGTTGATCCTTCCGCCGGAATGGGGGGCGCGGGTGCTGGTGGGGGTAGCTTCAGTGATGTTTTTGGTGACGTGTTCGGTGATATTTTTGGTGGCAGTGGTGGAGGCGGTGGCCGAGGCGGGCAACGAGTCTATCGCGGAGCCGATCTACGTTATAACCTTGAGCTGTCATTAGAGGATGCGGTAAAAGGCACCTCAGTTAACATACGCATACCGACCCAGGTAAGCTGTGATGAATGCGATGGCAGTGGTGCGCGTAAGGGTACCAGTGCGACAACCTGTACCACCTGTGGCGGACATGGCCAGGTGCGCATGCAGCAGGGTTTCTTTTCTCTGCAACAAACTTGCCCACATTGCCACGGTACGGGCAAGATGATTGAAACGCCCTGCAATCGCTGTCACGGTCATGGCCGAGTTGAGAAGCAGAAAACCCTGTCGGTAAAAGTTCCCGCAGGTGTTGATACCGGTGATCGCATTCGTCTGAGTGGTGAAGGTGAGGCGGGAGAAAATGGTGGGCCGCCGGGCGATTTGTTTGTACATATGAATGTAAAGCCACATCCTATTTTTACCCGTGAAGACAATGATCTTTACTGTGAAGTTCCGATTAGCGTTACTCGCGCAGCGCTGGGTGGCGAGCTTGAAGTGCCTACCCTGAATGGTCGAGTGAACCTGAAAGTCCCGGCTGAATGCCAGAGTGGAAAACTTTTCCGCCTGCGTGGCAAAGGGGTTAAGTCTGTACGCGGTGGCACAGTCGGTGATCTGCTTTGTCGGGTTGCAGTAGAAACGCCCGTCAACCTGACCAAGAAACAGAAAGAGCTACTCAAAGAATTTGAAAACTCGATGCAAGATGACACGGTTAATCATAGCCCGCGTGCAGCAAGTTGGCTGGATGGGGTGAAGAAATTTTTTGAAGATATGAAACCGTAAAATCAGGGACGAA
>CAZIJT010000189.1:2122-4329 GCA_964539595.1 uncultured Thiohalophilus sp.
GCATCCGGGCGCATGGGTCGAGCATTAATTGAAGCGCTGCAAGCGGCTGACGATCTGACTCTGGGCGCGGCGATTGTGCGTCCCGGCAGTTCTGTGGTTGGTGCGGATGCCGGTGAAGTGGTGGGTGTTGGTGCGCTCAATGTTTCAATAGTCGATAAGCTTGAAAATGTGATCAATGACATCGACGTATTAATCGATTTTACCCAACCTGAAGCTACCCTGGCCAATTTGGCTATTTGTCAGAAAGCAGGCAAGCGCATTATTATTGGCACCACCGGTTTTACCGAGGCTGAAAAGCAAACCATTAGCGATGCCGCAAAAGACATCGCCATAGTTTTTGCGCCGAATATGAGTGTTGGCGTAAACCTGTGTTTCAAACTGCTGGATATTGCCGCGCGCATCATGGGCGATACAGTAGACATCGAAGTCATCGAAGCCCATCACCGCCACAAACTGGATTCACCCTCGGGCACTGCGTTGCGCATGGGTGAAGTTGTTGCGGATGCCCTGGGACGAGATTTGAAAGACTGCGCGGTGTATGGACGTGAAGGCCGCAGTAGTGAAGAACGCGATCCTAAAACCATCGGTTTTGAAACCATCCGTGCGGGTGACATCGTCGGTGAGCATACGGTGATGTTCGCCGACATCGGCGAGCGAGTTGAAATTACCCATAAGGCTTCTAGTCGCATGACCTTTGCCAAAGGTGCAGTACGCGCGGCGGACTGGCTGCTACAGCATGATCATGGCCTGTTCGACATGCAGGATGTGCTTGGGCTTCGAGATAGCTGAGACTTCAATCATGTCCAAATGATGATGGGCTGAATGTTCTGTTGTCGTCCTATTTGTTTGCGGTGGGGAGATTTAATTGCTCATCTGCCGCCTCCTCATCTTTCCCCCTCCTTATTTATAGATACTAAACATTTTCACCAATCTGTCGTTATTACCTGCTAGATAGAGGAAATTCCAGCTGGAATATTCCTGTTTGCGCTTGCGCTGAGAGAACTGTCGGCTCCGACAGGTGGGTATTTAATCACAATGATGTTGAAAACGCGTTTTACGTTAATAGCGGTGGCCACGGTAACACTGGTAGCTGTAGCCGTGTTTATTGCCGAGCAGTTGCGCCACGATGAGGCAAAAAAACAATTTTCTGAAGTGATGATACGTGGAAAAATGGTGCTCTGGCAGGAGTTGGTACGCAGTGATTTGCAGCAGCTTACCGTGGATGCGCGAGTAGATGCACCGGAAGAATTTGTTGACTCAGGCCTGTATGCGGCGATTCAAGCGGGTGATCTCAAGGGTGCAAAGAAGATTGCTGCCAATGCGTTTGAATTTTGGCAGGACGATGTTTTTTCTCGTATGCAGATTATGGATGCCTCGGGCAGGATATTATTTTCTTCCTCGGACACGGTTTCTGGTGTGAATGACAAGTCATTGGTGAATGCAGTATTGCAAGGTGGAAAATTTTCTCAGGGTATTCAGCAAGATAATGATGGCCGCCCAGTTGCACTGGTTACTTTCCCGCTTGTGTATAAAGGGCAATTGATCGGTGCCGGGGTCTTCGCCAGTGATCTACATACTGTGTTGGAAAAATTTAAAAAAAGGGATGGTGCAGATGTTTTTTTGGTCAGCCAGTCAGGCAAACTTGCATACGGCACTCATGAAGGCTTGTTTGCCAGCCTTGATCTGGAACCCGCCAGCTTTTCAGCAGAACGAAAAACACTGATTCGAAAACTGAACGAGAAAGTTTATACCGTTTCCGTTATGCCGGTGATAGATCGTGATAATCGGTCTATCGCCCATCTGATCACTGCCAATGACACCACCGAAAATTATCTGACGCAGCAACGCATTCAGCTAATTGCGTATACGGGTATTTTAGTCAGCTTGTTATTGGTAGTGGGGGGGCTGTTCTGGTACATGCAGCATTCATTTAAGCCCCTGGATGCACTGCTAGGTGTGGTCAAACGCCTGGGTAAAGGTGATATCGATGCACGGGCTATAGTTAATAATACTGATGAAATTGGCGAGCTGGCTGAAGCCTTTAACAAAATGGCACAGAAGATCCAGGACAGTATTGAGATTGAGCGTCAACAGGGTGAGGATATCAAAGGCAAGGTAGAGCTGATCATGGATGTGATCAACATGGCGGCAAAGGGTGATTTAACCGGTGAAATGATGGTGTATCGGGATCGGGATGTCATTGCAGA
>CAZIJT010000190.1:0-4316 GCA_964539595.1 uncultured Thiohalophilus sp.
GTATTCAGGAAACTTTGTCCACCCGTTGCAGGCCATACTTGCGCATTTTTTCCACTAAGGTCGTACGACGCATGCTCAGGCGTTTGGCCGCATGAGCAACCACCCCATCAGCATCATCCAGTGCCTGTTTGATTAGCGAAGATTCCAGACTGGTAAGATGCTCTTTAAGATCCAGACCATTAGCGGGAATACGTACCGGCTCGTCCAGCGACTGTGTACTCATGTTTAATATTAGTTCACTACCCGTTGCCATTTCTGGCAATTCAGACAAGGTTAAATCCTGACGATATTTTTCTGGTAAATCGCGGACATCAACCACGCCATTGGGAAACATGATGATCAAGCGTTCAATAAGATTAGAAAGCTCACGTACATTGCCCAGCCATTTGTACTGGCAAAGCGCATTAATAGTATTCTGGGTTAACCGCACGGAACCCCGTTGCTCATATTCCATGCGCGTAATCAGCTCTTCGATCAGAAGTGAAATGTCTTCCACGCGTTCTCGCAAAGGCGGCATTTCTATGGGGAAAACATTTAGTCGATAATAGAGATCTTCGCGAAAACGTCCTTCGGCAATTTCCTCTTCCAAATTTCGGTGGGTAGCGGCAACAATACGCACATTAGCCTGAATACTTTTATTACTGCCGATGCGCTCAAATACCCGTTCCTGAATCACGCGCAGTAACTTAACCTGCATGTTTAGAGGCATGTCTCCAATTTCATCCAGAAACAGCGTGCCGCCATTGGCCATTTCAAAACGTCCCTGACGGGTACTAATAGCACCGGTGAAGGCACCTTTTTCATGGCCGAATAATTCACTTTCCAGCAGCTCGGGTGGAATCGCGCCACAGTTCACGGGCACAAAGGGTTTGTCGCGACGTGAAGAATGATAGTGGAGGTTACGCGCAACCACCTCTTTGCCGGTACCCGACTCCCCCAGAATCATCACGTTGGCATCGGAATCTGCAACTTGATCAATCAAACGGCGAATTTCACGAATAGCGCGGCTATTACCGACCAGACTGCGAAACAGCGTTTGCGTGCCCGATCCCGGGCGGGTATTGGTACGGTGGAAAATTTCAGCCTGATGCAGTGCGTGTTGCAGCTGTCGGTACTTGATGGGGTATTCAATTATTCCGGCAATCAGCGGGGGAACCAGCTCGGTTGGTTTGCCGCCACGATGGTGAAGCAGGAGAACCGGTGTCTCGCTGCCAAATGCCTCTTTCAATTCTTCGATTTCAGCCTGGGTGCGTTCACAGGTCTCAGCCTGACCAATGATAATCACCGCCCAACCTTCTCCCGGTGTCTTGATCGTCTGCCAGGATGCCATATCCGTTGCTTCGATATGACCATAATCAATAAAATTAAGGAGTAAATTCAGGTCAGAACGGCGTTGCGTGTCACTTTCAATCAGCAGCACGTGTTTGTCAGACATAAGACCTTCCCATCAGTAGTAAAATGAAATTACCTAGATGTTAGCAGTCTCCCACAAAAAGTCAAAATTTTGTCAGATCAAGGCCGCCAAGCTCAAGCCACTGAAATGCCTGATATATTTCTGCTTCAGGAAGAAGAATTCTGGCTTCGAGCCTGAGCAACCCTGCGCCGATGATGGGTAAATATCCATTTTTCCAGATGGTTTTCTTCCATCTCATCCAGCGAAGTAAAGCGTACGCGCAAACGGTATTGCTGATCCTGCTCGGTGATCGAAACCAGCTGGCTAATAATTTTCAAGCCATGCGGCATCTCAGCATCCAGATACAGTTCCAGCAGCAAGGCCGTTTCAGCAACCGCAGTATCCGACAGCCATTCGATCTCCTTGCAGGAGAGTCTAACCGGAACAGGCGTAGAAGGCTGTTGAGATTGCTCTGACAACTGACTGACCATCTCAATCAGCATGTTTAATTTGTTCTCAATGCGTTGCAGTTCAGGGGAAGAATGGTGGGCGTCGTGGGCAGCCGAGGGCTGCTCATTGAGGCTTTCAAGCAGCGAAAAGGCCAGCCTATTGCCCTGCCGCAATGATCCCGCAGACAGCATTTCGGGTAGTTCACACCACTTCAATACCAGTGGCACTTCAATCGATAAGACATCGTCCGGCATGCATACCTCGGTGTAAATATGACAAATTTAACAGCTCTATCAACACAATATTACGAAATAGCAGAAAAAAAGCGAGCTTTTTTACTGCGCCAATGAACCCACGTTAAGAAAGAAAGTTTGTGAGTTCCATGCATAAAAGCTTAAAGATTGTTCACTGCTGACCGATTCTTTAAAATAGTTCAAGTTTTGCGTGTAAGTCTTTGATAGACTATTATTTTACACTATTCCTGCATGACAACGTTTTAAGGAGAAATGCATGCGTCGGCCGCTTAAATTATTCATTCTTCCTGCTCTTCTACTCGGGGCATCTCTCACCGCCGCTCAGGCCGAAACCCTGGCCATGCCCGAAAAGGCCGATACTGGAGTACAAACATTCAGCATCGATCTACCGGGGCGTGGCATGAATATGGTCGAGGTGGAGAAACGCTTCGGCCCCCCCGGCAAAAAAGAGGATGAAGTCGGTGACCCGCCTATCACCCGCTGGTTATATGAAAATTTTGTCGTCTATTTTGAATACCAGTTTGTCATTCACGCCGTTGCCACTCAAACAGCACCCTGAGTTTTATTGAACAGCCGGAGGGAACGCCACTCCGGCTTTTTTTGAACTGAATATTTCGGTGCCTGAAGCCTCTATTACCCTGCCTGCCGAATGGGCACACCAGGATGCAGTCATGCTCACCTGGCCCCACATCGATACTGACTGGGCGAGCAACCTGGCTCAGGCAGAAACCGTATTTATCGAAATTGCCCGCGCCATTGTTTTACATCAAGCATTGATTATTACCTGCCGGAATAAAACACATCAAGCATCGGTGTATAAAAAACTTAGCGCCGCAAAAATTGCGCTGAAAAACCTGTCACTCTATATTCATGAAAGCAATGATAGCTGGACGCGTGATTATGCTCCCATCAGCATAGTAAAAAATAATCAGGTACATCTGTTAGATTTTGAATTTAACGGCTGGGGTAAAAAGTATCCGGCAGAAAAAGATAATCAATTTAGCCGTGCCCTGCATCAACAAGGAGCCTTTGGCGACTGCCCAATTACCCGCCTGCCCTTTGTGCTTGAGGGGGGCAGTATCGATAGTGACGGACAGGGCAGTTTGCTAACCACCCGCCGTTGCCTGCTCGCCTCCAGCCGTAATCCATCACTGGATAAAACGGCCATTGAACAACAGTTAACGCGCTATCTGGGTGCTAAACGCATACTCTGGCTCGAACACGGCTATTTACAGGGTGATGACACGGATAGTCATATCGACATGCTGGCGCGGTTCTGTGATCCCGAAACCATAGCCTATACCACCTGCAATGATGAAGCTGATGAACACTTTGCTGCCTTGCAACAAATGAAAGATGAACTTGCCCGTTTTCAAAACCATGATGGAAAGGCTTATAAATTAATTCCTTTACCCATTCCTAACGCTATCTATAATGAACAGGGGCAACGCCTGCCTGCTAGTTATGCTAATTTTTTAATTATCAATCAGGCGCTGCTAGTGCCGCAGTATCAAGACCCTGCTGACCCGCTCGCCATGAACCGCTTGCAAAACTGTTTCCCCGACAGAGCGGTAATCGGCATTAACTGCCTGCCTGTTATTCAACACTATGGCAGTCTGCATTGCCTCACTATGCAACTATCACAAGGAGTGACAAGCACAAATGAAAGCTAAAACACGCTGTGCCTGGCTGAGCGAGGATCCCCTTTATATCGAGTATCACGATAAAGAATGGGGCGTACCCTGTTACAACGATCAACATCTGTTTGAAATGCTGATTCTTGAGGGCGCACAGGCCGGTCTTAGCTGGCTCACCATATTAAAAAAACGGGAAGGTTACCGCAAAGCTTTCGCTGAGTTTGATGCAAAAAAAATGGCGCGGTTTTCTGAAAAGAAAATCGAAATGCTTTTATTAAATCCCGCTATCGTACGCAATCGACTCAAAGTCAATGCCGCCGTTAGCAATGCCCGCGCGTACCTTGCCATCGTCAAAGAATATGGTACCTTTAGCGATTACATCTGGCAGTTCGTCGAGGGTAAGCCGGTTAAAAACCGCTGGAAAAAACTCAAGGATATTCCGGTTACCACGCCTGAATCTGATCGAATGAGCAAGGATCTTAAAAAACGTGGCTTTAAGTTTGTTGGCAGTACGATTTGTTACGCCTATATGCAGTCTGTGGGCATGGTTAACGATCACACCACCGATTGTTTTCGTTATAA
>CAZIJT010000191.1:0-4307 GCA_964539595.1 uncultured Thiohalophilus sp.
GGATTATTATTCCTCCTCCATCGCCGGTGGCATGTTTATTCTCCTGATTGCCATGTTGGTGCGTTGGTTTATTGCACCGGAAATTGCCGTTATCAGTATGTCGATGGGCAAAGTTGGCGATACCGGCAAGTATATCCATAAACTGCTGGGGCTAAATTATGTGGTACTGGGCATTGTCACCGGTATCATTATTGTCAATGTTTTCAAAATTCCTGACTGGGCGCAAAACGGGGTTCGACTATCCCGACTTGGACTCAAGACCGGGGTTATTCTTCTGGGCACATTGTACAGTGCTGCCGAGTTGAAAAATCTGGGTGGTCTTTCCATTGTCATGATCGGCTTTTTCGTTCTGGGTTCAGTCGGCATGGTGCTCTGGATGGGCGCAAGACGGAACATACCAAACTCTATGGGTGGTGTGCTCTCCGCAGGCATGGGTGTTTGCGGCGTCTCCGCCACCGTTGCCTCGGCGCCAGTAGTTCAGGCCAAATCGGTAGAAATTGCCTACACCATCGGCACTATCCTGATCTGGGGTGTGGGCTGTATGTTTGTCTTCCCTATAGTCGGTCAAACCCTGGGCATGAGTTATGTGCAGTTTGGCGCCTGGGCGGGTACCGGCATTCTAAACTCGGCACAGGTTGCCGGCGCCGCACTGGCTTATCAGCCAGATGGCATTGAAACCCTCAAGGTTGCTGAAATCTTCAATATTACTCGCGTACTGATACTGCCCATCATCGTGCTGTGGCTGGCCATGTGGTATGTGAAACGTGAAGAGCACGCCACCCAGGTCAATGTCGGTCAGGTCATTTTTGCGAAATTCCCGGTCTTTGTTCTGGGCTTTATTCTTCTGTTTGCCCTGTCGACTACTGGTGTCTTCTCACCACCTGTTCACTACAAGGGCAAGTATTTCGCCAATACTGTAGAACAGGGTTTTAAGGAGAAAAAACTTCTTAAAGACGATCAGATTGCCCTGCTCCAGGCTGAAGAGGACAAGGTTCAACGCGCTGACCGCAAGGCAGCTCTGCAACGGCTGATAGAGAACCGCAAGATCATGTCGATTGAGGATGATACCGCTATCCGCGGACTGGTCAACGCCAAGGTCATGTCGAAAAAGGCCAGCAAGATACTAAAGCACGCTCATAAAGCTGTGCGACACACGGCCAAGAAGATTAAGGCCTTCCGTCAATGGATCACCTGGCTATTTGCTTTTGGTCTCGTGGGACTAGGCATGCAAATTACCATCAAATCCATGAAGCAGGCCGGTGGTCAGCCTGCTGTGATTGGCGGTGTTGTCGGACTCACCAAGGCGGTATTGTCGCTAATCGTGGTCCTGATGCTGGTCAGTGAAACTATTTAACTGGAGGATACAAACATGAGTGAAGAAGAAAAACCAACATTTGATCGCGGTTCAGCCCTGTCTATTTTTGGCAGCGACCGAAAGGAAGACTTCATGGCTCTGCTATTTGCACTTATACTTGCGTTTTTTGTTTACATAAATTACTAAAACGCTGCATATTGCATTTTATGTCATGTATCTTGCGTCCTGGAGTATAGTTATTATATAAAATGGGCGTGTTTAAAAAAAACAGTTGTTTAAATAAAATCTATACCGGTGTTCGTGAAAATGAACACCGGTTTTTTTTAAGCACATATTGTTAACTTTGGTAATCTAATGAATTCAGTCAGTCATGTTTTACTGGCAAGCCATGGCACAGAAGGCGCATTGGCTGCCGAACAAATGGCCTTGAGCATGTGCGCGAAAGGTGCAAAGTTACATCACTTGATTATCGTGCCCACGCTCTGGCAGGGCATGACCGGTGATGACTGGTTAAACAACGGTTCAACACGGGATACCTTCCGCCGTTACCTGGAAGGGGAACTGGGGAGGGAAGTGGATGAACATTGCGAGCGTATTAGTAGCTTTGCCGAAAAGAATGAACTGGAATACAGCAAGGAGATCGTTGTTGGCGAACCGGATGAATGTCTTATCGATTCCAGTAAAAAGGAAGAGTTTGATCTAATAATCATGGGCTCACCTCGCCCAAAGGGGAAAAAAGGTTTACGTTCACGCATGAAACCCGAAAAACTGGTACGTTCCCTGAATATCCCTTTACTCATCGTTCCCTACCCAAAACAATGAATGATCAAGCAGTCATACCTGTGAGCACAGAAGATGCCGCCTGGGCCTCGATAAATACTCCTCTTGACGTTGAGACCCTGAAATCTTTTTGTCAGGACATTGAACGCCTGTTTCGTATTAATCCTATGCTTGAATTTGAAAAATGCGAGTCGCTGGACAATGACCGCTACTTTTTTAGCGGTCGAAATATCAGCCAGGAACCTGCATTTGATTTTGAATTTGAGTTACAGATAGAAGAACTACCTGAAGGCCTGCGAATAAATTATTTGCAGGGACTGAAAACCAGTACAACTATAAAGATAGAACCGGCTGAGCAAGGCTCAAAATTAACTATTACCGATAATTATGACGGTATCTCCGAAGAAGAGCGTAAATCTCGCATGGGTGAAGTCGACAAAAGTCTGATCACCTGGGCGCATTATCTGCAAAAATTCACCCTCTCATGGAAACGCTGGTCCTGGTTTGGCCCCTGGCGCTGGTATATGCATCGAGTATGGCAACCCATGAAACCCACCGGAAGACGCATCACCTACATGTTGCTATGGATTACCGCAGCTGAAATTGCACTCATTGCACTCGGAGTGGGCATCTACTGGGCAGAATATACTTAAGAAAGCCCTGATTAATTCCGTCGTTCGTGGTAATTTTCGCCGCTGCCAACAAATAGAGCCGGAATAATTATCTTCTCCTTAAAGATAATTTCCTGATTAAATCTTAACATCTCAACAAATCACAGGTACTAAAATAAGCCCTGATAAAACGTATTAATCGAAATCTGGTACGCCAAAGAACCTACCTGCTAACTCATTCATTTTTCTTTTACAGAAATCCACTTCATACGGAACAGCGGCAAACAATAAAATATGTATAATCAATACCTATTCGTCAAAAATTATTTTATTAAAACTCGGCGTCCCTGGCATTCTGGCGGCTCAATAGCAATCACCGCAGACTGTGGGGAATTAAACCCAAAGATATTAAAGGGGAAATTATGAGTGCAAACGCCAGGTCATCTATATTGCAAAAAATAAAAAAATTCTGGGGTATTGAAACCGACAGCGTCAGTCATGCCGAAAAGCTGGTATCCACCTTCGGCGGCATCCTCTCCATTTTTCTTATCGCCTTCATCAGCTATAAAGTCACCGGAGTAACCGGAGCGACGCTTATCGTGCCTTCCATGGGCGCGTCGGCGGTGTTGCTATTTGCCGTACCCCACGGAAAGCTATCCCAGCCCTGGGCGCTGTTCGGTGGCCACCTGATTTCCGCATTTGTAGGCGTAACCTGTTATCAACTGGTTCCGGATCCTTTCCTGGCCGCAGGACTTGCCGTAGGACTGGCGATTGGCGCCATGCATGTTTTTTACTGTATCCATCCGCCCGGCGGCGCTACCGCACTTGCCGCAGTCATCGGTGGTCCAGCCATTCACGCCATCGGTTACGAATATATTCTTGTTCCCATCCTGCTCAACTCGCTTATTATTTTCCTTGTCGCATTTGTGTTTAACAATATGTTCCCCTGGCGCCGCTATCCGGCCAGCATGATGCGCTTCAGCGAGCAGCCCCAGGCGAAAACGACTAATCTGGCCAGCCTGATCGACAGGAAACATATTCATCAGGCACTGAACGATATGGATCTGGTGGTCGACATGACAACTGAAGATATCCAGCGGCTATTCGCCCTGACTCTTGAGCATGCAGATAGACAACGACTTAAGAGCACACAGATCCGTGTTGGCTCCTACTACACTAATGGCAAACATGGTACTGAATGGTCGGTGCGCAAGGTTATCGATGAAGCAATATCCGATGACCCCGAAAAGGACATGGTAATCTACCAGGTCGCTGAAGGTCAGGGCCTGCACAGCTCAGGCAGCTGTACTCGGCAGGAATTTGCCAACTGGGCCGCACGTGAAGTAGTACCCAGCAGACATGATACTGAATGAACTAACTACCAACTTTCTACGGAAAACTCGCGCAGTGAGGTTCTACGGTGCGGAGTACGCCAGGAATTATTTGACTAAAACTCGGCGTCCTTGACGTCGTGGTGATTCAATATTGGTCACAGCAAACTGTAAGCAATTAAACCTCTGTGAATTCAATAGCTTATACGGTAATATGGCGGAGAGGGAGGGATTCGAACCCTCGGAAGGCGCGAGCCTTCACTTGATTTC
>CAZIJT010000192.1:0-4304 GCA_964539595.1 uncultured Thiohalophilus sp.
GCCGACCCCTTGCATGCCATGCAAGTGCTCTCCCAGCTGAGCTATAGCCCCGAAAGCGAAGGCGCTATTTTAGAGAAATAGCAGCCACTGTCAAGCCAATATGATGCTTATTTATCCGGGATTGTTTGCGGGTGTTTATTGAGCCGCTGACTGTTTTTCAATTTTCGCCCAGGAGTCACGCAGAGTCACGGTACGATTGAAAACCGGCTGGCCAGCCGCCGTTTGCGCCGGATCCATGCAGTAATAGCCTTCCCGCTCAAACTGGAATATAGCACCCGCCTGTGCCTCTGCAAGACTGGCTTCCAGATAGCATTGCGTCAGGGTGCGCAGAGAATCAGGATTGAAATGCTCACGATAATCCTTGCCCTCCTTGTCTGCATCCGGCGCAGGATGGCTGAACAGCCGATCATACAGCCGAATTTCAGCGGCAATCGCTGTATCCGCTGCGACCCAGTGAATCACCCCCTTGACCTTACGACCTTCAGGCTTCGCGCCTAGCGTGGCCGCGTCATGGGAACAGCGCAGCTCGACAATCTCTCCCTGCTCGTCCTTGATCACCTCATCACAGCGAATTACATAGGCGTTGCGCAGGCGTACTTCGCCGCCGGTGACCAGGCGTTTAAATTTTTTGTTGGGTGCGACTTCCAGAAAATCATCACGATCAATATAAAGTTCACGACTAAAATGAACCTTGCGCGTCCCCATGTCTTCATTCTGGGGATGGTTCGCCGCCTCCAGTGCTTCGCTCTGACCTTCAGGATAAGTCTCAATCACCAATTTCAACGGACGTAACACCGCCATCCGGCGCGGCGCATGAACATTGAGATCATCACGGATGGTGCTTTCCAATAAGCCCATTTCCACGCTGTTATCAGACTTGGTGATACCAATGTGATCACAAAAATCTCGAATCGCCACCGCCGTGACGCCACGTCGACGCAAACCGGCAATAGTGGGCATGCGCGGATCATCCCAGCCTTCAACGAAACCTTCATTCACCAGCTCGGTAAGTTTGCGCTTGCTGGTCACTGTGTATTGCAGGTTAAGACGTGAGAATTCAATCTGCTGTGGGTGGCAGACAACATCGAGTTGATCGAGAATCCAGTCATACAACGGACGATGATCTTCAAACTCCAGGGTGCATAAAGAATGGGTAATGCCTTCGATAGAATCAGACAGGCAATGAGTAAAATCGTACATTGGATAAATGCACCATTCATCCCCGGTTTGATGATGCACCACACCGTGGCGAATGCGATACAGAATAGGATCACGTAAATTAAGGTTGGATGAGGCCATATCGATTTTTGCACGTAGCACACGACTACCATCTTCAAATTCACCCGCACGCATACGCGCAAAGAGATCGATATTCTCGTCCACGCTACGTTCACGATGAGGGCTGTCTTTGCCCGGTTCAGTCAGCGTGCCACGATATTCTCGCGCTTGCTCCGGGCTTAGATCGCACACATAGGCTTTGCCTTTTTTAATCAGTTCGACGGCATAATCATGCAGCTGATTAAAATAGTTTGAAGCATAAAACTCGGTTTCACCCCAACTAAAGCCCAGCCATTGCACATCATGTTTAATCGCGTCAACAAAGGCCAGATCTTCCTTGTGCGGATTGGTATCGTCAAAACGCAAATTGCACTGACCGTGATAATCCTCAGCAATACCAAAATTCAGGCAAATAGATTTAGCATGGCCGATATGCAAATAGCCATTCGGCTCCGGCGGAAAACGAGTCATCACCTTGCTATCATTTTTTCCGGCGGCGAGATCTTTGTCGATGATCTGGCGAATGAAGTTACTTATTGGGGCTGCGTCTTCGGGGCTGTTATTATTTTCCATTACAGGATTGATTCTCTTAAAGGTCTTCGCGCAAAATATTTAACTACATTGTTGGGCTTCATTTTATTTAGCCCAACCTACATTTGATTTCGATAATGCTAGTTCAGGCGTTGGCTTCACGCTGGGCAATAAACGCCAGCGCCATATCAATGCGTCGTAGGCAGGCGGCCTTGCCAACTAAATGCAGGGTCACATCAATACCCGGTGAGGCGGCGCGTCCGACCACGGCCACACGCAAGGGTTGCGCTACCTTGCCCATTTTTACTTCCAACGCCTCGGCAACCTCGTTCACACTCTGATGCAGGTTCTCCGGCGTCCAGTCATCAATAGCCGCTAACGCCTCACGCATGTTCTCTAATGGTATACGCGCAACCGGACGCAAATTCTTTTTCGCCGCCGTTTCATCGAAAGCGTCAAAGTCACGATAAATAAATTCGCTAATTTTCGCCATCTCTACCAGCGTTTGCGCACGTTCTTTCTGTGCTGCCACCACCTCAAGAATATCCGGCCCCTCACTGGGATCAATACCCAGTTTACCCAGATGAATACTTAGATGATGGGCAATGTCTTTCGCGGGTGCAGCGATAATGTATTGTTGATTCAACCACAATAACTTTTCAGGATTAAACGTCGAGGCCGCCACATTCACATCACTGACATCAAATAGCTCGATCATTTCTTCCAGCGAAAAAATTTCCGTGTCGCCATGTGACCAGCCCAGACGCACCAGATAATTTAGCAGCGCTTCAGGTAAAAAACCCTCCTCCCGATATTGCATCACGCTAACGGCACCGTGACGTTTGGATAAGCGTTTGCCATCTTCACCAAGAATCATAGGCACGTGAGCATAAATGGGTGGCTCAGCACCCAGCGCGTGCAGCAGGTTAATTTGCCGAGGTGTATTGTTGAGATGATCATCACCGCGAATCACATGGCTTACACCCATGTCCCAATCATCGACGACCACGGTTAAATTATAGGTGGGTGTGCCATCACTGCGGGCGATGATGAGATCATCCAGCTCACTGTTACTAATGACCACCTTGCCTTTAATAAGATCATTGATGACCACCGCGCCTTCAGTTGGATTTTTGAAACGAATTACCGGCTCGATCCCTTCGCGTGTTTCACTGCGTACCCGGCAGCGACCGTCATAACGAGGCTTGGCCTTGCGTGCCATTGCCTGTTCACGCATTACATCCAACTCTTCCCGCGTGCAATAACAATGATAGGCCAGCCCCTTATCCAGGAGTTGCTGGATCACTTCATCATAACGATCAAAACGCTGGGTTTGATAAAACGGCCCCTCGTCATATTCCAGCCCCAACCAGGTCATGCCCTCAAGAATGGCATTCACCGATTCTTCCGTAGAACGCTCCCGATCCGTGTCCTCGATACGCAGCACAAAGCGGCCACCATGCTTACGCGCATGCAACCAGGAATAGAGTGCGGTACGCGCGCCGCCGATGTGGAGATAGCCCGTGGGGCTAGGAGCAAATCGAGTACGAAGGGTCATGGGCGATAATTTTCCTGCTCGTGGTAAGTATTCAACGGGCGCTTATTTTACCTGTCTACCGGCAAAAAGACAGGGGCGGCCTGATTTAAAACTGATTTCAGTTTTAGCAGCCCGGTTAAAGGTATGGCTGAAAATGCCGACATTAAAGATAGCGTACAACTGCTCACAACAGACTGTGCATTTGATTGCAGGCCTAGCCCCGGACACTATAAATCATGCAAACTCATGGCTCTCCCATACATGAACCTGATCGCTCTGCACCACAGATATCCTGTGAAATCGATCCGGTAGCTATCCAGAAATTTCTGACCTTCTGCCGACAACGCACCATTGCCAAGAAATCTATTATTCTGCGTCCCGGTGATCCAGCCGACAAACTGTTCTTTCTGATCAAGGGAACGGCGGCGGTCATCCTTGAGGATGAGGAAAGCGGTAAAAATGAGATCGTCCTGACCTACCTGAATCAGGGGGACTTTATTGGTGAAATTGGCCTGTTTTATGATATTGACGCACGTAGCGCCACCGTCCGTAGCAAAAGCGAATGCACGCTGGCTGAAATCAGTTACACGAAGCTTAAACTGCTATTTAAAAATGAGCTCAAGGACGTGCAACCCCACCTGCTGAATGCCGTGGGGGTGCAGTTATCCGAGCGTCTGATGAGCACCAGCCGCAAGGTCGGCCAGCTTGCCTTCATGGACGTCTATGGCCGGGTGGCTCGCACCCTGCTGGATTTGTGTAAACAACCTGATGCTATGTCCCATCCTCAGGGCACCCAGATCCATATCTCACGCCAGGAAATTGGCCGTATCGTCGGCTGCTCCCGTGAAATGGCGGGGCGCGTGCTCAAAGCCATGGAAGAAGAAAAACTGGTATCTGCCGCAGGCATGGAAATCGTTATTTTCCACGAGCGTTAAACTTCCCCGCAGCAAGCTGACGG
>CAZIJT010000193.1:0-4297 GCA_964539595.1 uncultured Thiohalophilus sp.
TAACCGCCAGAAGCCAACACATACCCGGCATAAAGCCAGGCAATAAACAACCCCGCAGCAAGCTATGGGATATTAAGTGTAGGTTGGGTTGAATAAAATGAAGCCCAACCTGCAGTTTTTTCGCTGCAAGCAGCGGGGAATTAAAGCCTCAGAGATTAAACCCCAAAAAAATTGAAGCAACTTATGGTAACCGTTATGAAATATATCCTCTGTCTTTTATTAATCCTCAGCGCCACCATCAGCCATGCCAGCAACGATGACTGGCGAAAATCTGACAACGATAAAGAAAAACTGAACAAAATTATAAAAGTCATACCCAGCACTTCGGACATCATGTTTCAGATGGGTGAACGTTACAAAAATCTGTACTGGGCAGCAAAACAGAATAAGTGGGAATTTGCTGAATATCAGCTCGAAGAAATGGAGAGCTTACTCAAAACACTTATGATCACTCGCCCCAAACGTGGAGAAACCGCCCGTAATTTTCTTGATTATGGCTTTAACGGCTATGAAGATGCGATTGAAAATAAAAACTGGGGGGCTTTCCAGAAAGCATTTAACAACATGCGCCAGGCCTGCGAGCATTGTCACAAACAGAACAAACATGCCTTTATCAAACTGCAAAAAACGCCGACCAAAGGTACTAGCCCTGTTCTCGACTAAATCGGCTTAATCTATTTTTTGAAAACCCAGGCAGGTTGGGCTGAATCAGGGTTCAAACATGCCTACTCGTCTCAACGGCTGGCTTTATTATTGAATTTGTCCTGTTGAGCCATAAGTAATCTCGTTAGCTCATCAGCTGGCAAAGGTCGACTGAACAGGTAACCCTGCACATAATGGCAGTCATGTTTGCGAAGAAACGCCAACTGTTGCTGTGTTTCCACTCCTTTTGCAATTACTTTAAGTTTCAGGCTTTGAGCCATTGCAATAATCGCCGATGTGATTGCCGCATCATCAGGATTATCGGTAATATCGTGAATAAGGGATTGATCAACCTTGAGTGTATCAATCCTGAAGCGACGCAAATGGGCAAATGACGAGTAGCCAGTGCCGAAATCGTCAATCGTTATTCTGAAACCCATTTTTTTTAACGCCTCGAGAGCAACAACAGTGCGCTGCTGGTTCTCCTCCAGGATGCTTTCTGTTATTTCCATTTCCAGCATACATGGCGAAGCCCCGGTCTCACTGATCGACGTCTCAATTTTCCCGGTAAAATCCCTGTCATGGAACTGCCTGCCTGAAATATTTACTGACATTATCAGATTCGAAAATCCTGACTCACGCCAGATCTGAATTTGCCGGCAGGCTGTAGAAATAATCCAGTAACCCACCTGGTTAATCAGACCCGTTTCTTCAAGCAGGGGGATGAAGTCATTAGGCAGAACCATACCTAGATCGGGGTGTTGCCAGCGGATCAATGCCTCCACAGCCGTAATCTCATTTGTTTCAATGTTAAATTGCGGCTGGTAAAAAAGCCTGAATTCTTCACGCTTCAACGCACGGCGCAAACTGTTTTCCATGCTCAGGCGCTGGAACGCCCTGGCGCTCATATCAACCGAATAAAACTGATAATTGTTTTTACCCATATCCTTGGCCTTGTACATGGCGATATCAGCATTTTTCAATAACGTCCCCGGCTCCTCTCCATCATTTGGGAACAGGCTAATACCAATACTTGCGGTAATAAAAAGCTCTCGCCCCTCCACCTCAAGCGGTTGTTCCAGAGCAAGCAATATCATCTGCGCCAGCTGTGATACAACCTGTTCATTTTCGATATCATTGAGTAAAACAGCAAACTCGTCTCCACCCAGGCGAGCAACCGTATCACCCTGGCGAATACTCACGCCAAGACGATCAGCCAGTTGCGCAAGCATCTGGTCGCCAATATCATGACCTAGCGTATCGTTAATATTCTTGAAACAGTCAAGATCGATAAATAAAACAGCAACTCTTTTTGTATAACGCCTTGCATGTGCAAGGGACTGACTCAACCGATCCATGAACAGAGTACGGTTGGGCAGTTCGGTCAGGGCATCATGGTGCGCCATAAAACTAAGGCGCTCCTCGTTTTCCATGCGCGAGGTAATATCCCGTCCGGTTGCAACAAAATTTATTATCTGGCCCTGAGCATTCTTGACCGGGGTAATTGTTTTCTCCTCATAATAGAGTTCGCCGTTCTTTTTTTTATTAACCAGAACATCCCTTAACACATCACCCGCCAAAATAGTCTGCCACAGGTTATGGTAAAATCCAGAACCCTGCTTGCCTGACTTCACAATATTTGACGGGCCGCCTACTACTTCGTCAAAACTGTAACCCGTTATATTTTCGAAAGCCGGATTAATGTATTCCACTATTCCCCTGCTGTCCGTAATCATTACCATGTCTGCAGACTGCTCCAGTGCACTGGACATTTTTCGCATCTGCAACTCAGCCTCACGATGCTGGCTCATGTCTCTGACCATGCCTTCAACACCAAGAATATTGCCGCCTGCATCCCTGTAATAATGTAAATTGGTGGAGCTCCAGATAATAGAGCCATTCTTATGTTTCAACGGGGCTTCAAAGCCTTTGACTGTTTCGACCTTCTTCATCTGTTCGATAAGCTTCAAGCGTCGACCAGGCTCCGCATGGAGATCTGAAATTTTCGTCCCCAGCAACTCATCAACCTCGTAACCCAACAGCTGCTTTACTGATTCTGACAGGCGAACAAGTTCGCCTTCGTTATCAATACGGTAATAGGTATCCTGCATGTTGTGGAAAATATTGCGCAATTCCTTTTCAGAAACCGCGATCTTTTCTTCATCACGTTTATGTTCAATAAATGATGCGATGCGATGTGCAAAAATACCCAGGACCGGCTCCACCCATGATGTTATTTCCATTGGTCTGGTATCAAGAACCGAGATCAGGCCCAGCTTGTTGCCTGAATCAGAAATCATTGGCGCACCGAAATAACTTTCCACCTGCATATCCACCAGCAGGGTATCTTCAGGATAAAGCCTGGCTGCGTTTTCTGGAATCAATTCCTTTTTCATGTCGAGAATATCGGCACATGGCGTGCCTTCCAGCGGGTACTCGAAATTATCCACGAACTCACCATTGGCCCATACGGCCTGGGTGCTTATTGATTGTCGAGAGTCATCAGAGAACAGGCCGATAAGGGCATATGAGGTATTATAGACACGCGCAAGACTCGCAACACAGGCGCGATAATATTCAGAAAGTTCAGTCGATGGATTAAAATCAGTAATCGTATTCAGCGCGTTTTCAAGATGTTTACGTTCAGTAATATCCTGGATAGTGCCCATCATGCGGATCGGCCTGCCCGCATCATCAAATTGCGCCTGTCCCTGGCCATGCACATAACGCAGTCCCCCATCCGCAGCAAGGATACGATGATCCATATTATAATTACCCCTGCTCATCGCCTCGGCAACTGCATTCTTCACCGCTTGCCGATCATCAGGATGAACGAAATCCAGGAACGCCTCATAGCCTGGCGTTATTTGTCCAGGTTCAAGCCCGAAAATGCGGTAATGTTCATCAGACCAGTTCAACTCTCCGTTGACAATATCCCAGTCCCAGTGACCCAGTCGCGCGATATGTTGGGACTCGATCAACCGTTGCTGACTGAGAGCAAGCGCCTCTTCTTTTTGTTTGCGCTCAGTGATATCACGATCGACGCCACGATAGCCGCAAAAGGCCCCCTGCTCATCAAACACGGGCACACCACTCGTCTCAAGTGTAACCAGGTGACCATCCCGGTGCTGGTTGATGTTCTCTATGCCATTGAAAGCCCGTTGCGCCTGTGCAATCTCGGCAAACTCTGTTGCCATGCGTTCAGCCTCATCAGCCGGCATCAGTTCGAATGGCGTTTTGCCAATCACCTCCTCCGGCTCATAGCCCAGAAGATCCCTGACCTTTGGACTTGAATAGGTATACACGGCATTTTTGTCCAGCTCCCAGATCCAGTCACTGGTAACCTCAACCAGGGCGCGGAATCGGACCTCACTGTTAATGGATATACGGTCCTTCTGTTTCTGCTTTTTCTGGCTGGCTTTGTATTTATATTCCAAGGCAATACCCTCGAGTCTTTTTCAGACAACATATGGATAATTACGGCTACCTGTTCCTGCCAAACAGATAGCCTTTATTTATCCAGCCAGATCATTATTTAAGAATAGGAAATCTGCTGCCCTTTTCCACCCAACTTCAGACTTCCAGGACTAACCAGCATAAAAACCCCGGGATATGTTACAAAACCCGCTGAGCTGTTAAAATGGCCAGAATAAGT
>CAZIJT010000194.1:0-4291 GCA_964539595.1 uncultured Thiohalophilus sp.
ATTGCGAACCTTCTCTAGAGGCTTTGAGAAAATGAATCACCCCGCCGCAAGCGGACGGGGTATCCGCGTATGTAGGTTCGCCTTCAGGCGAACATCTGCGGCTGAAGCCGCACCTACAATAGATTTTCGCAGCAAGCTGCGGGGAATTACACCCAAAGAGATAAAACATATATTCCAGCCTGCCCCATCCGCATAAATCATAGGTGTTATAAAATGTTAGAAATAGCAAACAGCAAGTATCTTGACGACTGTTACGCAAAGCTTGAAGAGAAACAGGCCGCACTGGTAAGGGACTTTCAGATTGATTCATTCGATATGTTTGATTTTAATATGGCCAAAGGCACCATCGAATTCAAGCAGGGATCTATTGTCATGTTGACGGCTAATTTTATTCCCGTTGGTTCATTTAACGAAAAAGATCAAAGCTGGATGTGGGCCTGGGCGAATGGTGGCGTAACCGGAGAATTAAATAAAAAAGCCGAAACTATAAAAACGCTGGAAGACAAAACAGGCAATGAGGAATTCAGCTACGAAACATTCTCCGCCAATGAAACATCTTCATGGGAGATCGCCGCAATGGCTTGTGATCATTATCAGGGTCAGGGAATATTTGCCGCACCCATTGAAGGATTATTGATCTTCATGGTACTCAATGATGTTACACGCGTATAAAAAGTTGAACGTTATGTAATTGCGAACACATAAATCCATGGCGTAGCTCTGGCTTTAAAAAGTAGCCGCCCGTATTTTTCATCATGCAGGCATACTTTATACACACTCATACGTAGGCATTTAAGGAATTCATTTACCTGTAGGTTCGCCTTCAGGCGAACCTACAGGTAAATGTCGTATATTGTACGGCTGAAGCCGTACCTACAATTGTGCTCATGCTTAAGTACCTACGTATGTATACACACTTGGTGTAGTTCTGAGAGCCTCCCAAATTATTCCGGCTTAATGTTCAACGGCTCAGTCGATGGCGAGCGAACATTTAACCCCGGCAACAGCGGGTTACAGTTTTTAATTGTCACCGTCCCCTGCAACATATTGCCTCTGGAATATTCATTGAAGTAACAGGTGTTGGTGTCTGGTTCATAATTTTCTATCCATAAATTATCATCTTTCCATGTCGCCGCAATATGATGTTGTCCTTCAGGCACGGTAATCGACATAACCCCGCCATAGTGTTTGACAAAAATCTGCTGGAAGTGAAAAAAATAAGCGCCCCAGCCAATAACAAATATCACCAACGCGCCAATCAAACCATTTTTCCACTGTTCCGCACGTCCGAGAAAAAACAGAATGGCCATGGCTAAGATTATCACCACCGCCCAATAAAAATAGGTAATCATTTTTTTGCCCTCTCCTTGGTTTCTACAAGAGTATTTAGACGTAGAGTAAGAACCAGATAGTTTTATCTCTAATCGCCGTTTACTTTAATTTGGCAGCCTCATAAAAAAGACGAATCAACGGGGCATAGCGGCCATGTTTCATTGCATACTCCATCGCAGCGTAATACATCGCTCTATTTTTGCTATCAAATACAGGCGGCATTAATCTAGCGTTCAAGCATTGCACCATTACTAAAGCCCGCCCCACACGTCCATTACCGTCACCAAATGGATGAATTAAAATAAAATAAGCATGCGCTTTAGCAATAGCTTCCAACGTAGCAGACGTAGCCTCCTTATAAACCCAGCGATTCATTTCTTCTTCAATATCGTCTGGTTCAGTTGTTTGCACACCTTCTAGCTGCCCCATCATACGAACTTTTTTGGAAAAAAAACCCGCATTATCATAAAAACCGCGCATAAAATCGGCATGCAATGTCTTAATGCTCTCTTCAGTAACAGGCATCAGCTCACCATGCTCCACAATCCTCAGCCAAAGTTGCTTATGCGTCATAAAGGCATTAAAGCCTTCATAAAAGGTCTGCCTGTCCATATTCCTGGGCAGCTTCTTCTCATCAATAATCTTATCGAAATCCGCCTTCACCATGTTGGTTTCGATTTCAATCGTGCCATAACTTAAACGGCGCAAAAACGGCAGAAACAGCGCCTCGTTGTGAAGCATATCATCCGGTAATAAAACAGCATCAAAGCTTTGCCCGGGCTTATCCCACTCAGGAATCAAAAAGTGCTTACAATACAAAACATCGATATTCAGACGAAACTCAGCAGAAATTGACTCTGGCTTGCTACGCCAGTTGAGAAGCGTTCTTCTAGAAATACCTATTGCTTCCGACAGCTTTGTGGAGTATTCAAAGACCTCCTGAAGCTGATCAAGCTTATCTATCTCACTGATTTTATTATACTTCACAACAATCACGCTTATTGCACATTATTTTTAGCCACGGTAACAAAAGTGAGAACCATATTCAATATAAGCTAATCGACTTCTCATGTCGAGTTCCCGGACATCTCCGGCCAAAGACACTGCCTTGAATCTCTGCAGGTTAAATTTCCCGCTGCTTGCAGCGAAGTTAGTAGATGCGGCTTCAGGCGAACCTACCACTCATACCCCGTCCGTTAGCTGTGAGGTTGTTTATTCGGACTCAGCTGATGAAGAACGAATATTGGTCTCACGCAGTAATGCATGCGTTTTTTACTGTGACAATTCAACCTTAAACACCCCCACCTCGACCGAGGTAACGGTAACCCGTTGCCCGGCCTTAATAAGGTCAATACCGGCATCCTTATCAATTTCAACTTTCCAGCTAATACCCGAATAATGTGTGGTTCCCGGTTTATTAACCGCAATATCACTATCAACCACAAACTCATAGCCAACCAGATCACTGCTGTTGTCTTTTTTAGCCGGACGATCACCCTGCAACTTTTTCAATGGTTTCCATAAAAGCGAAGCAACAACACCTGAACTAATACCCGTACATGAAATACCTGCGATCCATGTTTCCGGTATCACAGCAAAACTCATTAACAAGCCGGTCACTAGCGCACCTAAACCACCGAATAGAAAAACACCGGTAGTAAAGCCGGTAACCACTTCAATGGCTAGCAGGATGAAACCAAATACCAGCCAGAACTCAGTTTGGTGATTGACGATATAATCAGTAATCATCTCGCCCTCCTATTTTATTGTGCTACGTTTTTATCACTGTTTAATGTATTAATGATAGTCATCGCCTCAGCCACAATATTTGCAGCGTTACTATTGCTCTCCGGCAGTAAAACCACGGTTGACTCTTTTGCGATAGCGCGTTTTGCATCAATCGCCTTATCAGCAAGATCCAGTTGAATCGCTTTCTGACCTTCTACTGTATCCGCGACCTGCCCTACCGTTTCAAGTGCTTTGGCTTGTGCATCAGCAACGGCAACAATTGCCTGAGCTTCACCTTCTGCACGTAAGATCTGTTCTGCCTTATCCGCTTCAGCGGCCAATACCTGCGCCTGTTTATTGCCTTCAGCTACATTAATCGCCGATTGACGCTCACCCTCGGATTCCAGAATAGTGGCACGCTTCTCGCGTTCCGCTTTCATCTGGCGTTCCATCGCATCCAGGATAGTGCGTGGCGGCTCGATGTCTTTAATTTCATAACGCAACACCTGCACCCCCCAGGGTTCTGAAGCTGTGTTAATCGCATTGACAATATTGATATTCAGGCTTTCACGTTCTTCGAATGTTTTATCCAGATCAATTTTACCAATTTCACTACGCATGGTTGTTTGCGCCAACTGGGTTACCGCATACACATAGTTGTCAATCCCGTAGGATGCCTTATAAGGATCAAGTAATTTAATATAGAGAACACCATCCACTACCAGCGAAATATTGTCTTTGGTGATCGCCGACTGACTGGGCACATCAAAGGCATGTTCCTTTAATGACTGTTCATAACTTATTTTATCAATAAAAGGAAGCAGCATATTCAAACCCGCGACCATGGTTTTATTGTACTTACCAAATCGCTCCACTACATAAGCGCGGTTTTGTGGTACAAATTTAATTGAGAACTTTACCAGCACAATAATTAATATGGCCAGTCCAGTCCAAAAATTAAAAATCACTCCCAATATTTCTTCTATGATCATAGTGTGTCATCCTTTTTTAATTTCTTAACTTTGACTAAATTATCTAAATTCTTTAATGTCATTTTCGTCTCCCTTCACCCATAACTTTGGCTGTTCCATCAGCCTGGTTAACAATGCATTTTTCTGTTTCAACTTGTTTTTAATTTGCTCCACTGTGTAAATCGATGGATTAACCGGTCGATCAAGTGATTGCTCGGCATCAGTAAGAACTGTCATTAAATCGGCATACGCTAAAGAAT
>CAZIJT010000195.1:0-4281 GCA_964539595.1 uncultured Thiohalophilus sp.
ATAAAATATCAGGGGTGTCTACCCATTTTGATATTTATAACAGCTCGTAAAATCTTACATTAGTTACTATTAGTAGACCGAAATCAGTAGTGTTAGGTTGCTCGTTTCTGCCCGGAATTAATTTTACTCAAGGTTAACCCTATTATCACCGTCTTGAGATACATGATGATGAGCATGAAATGATTATAGGCTTAGGTCGGGCCATTGGGTATAAAAGCCATAGATAAAAAATTGGGAGATGTTTCTCGTGATTTTTACAGGAAAATACGAGCTACCTTCCCATATTCCTTTTGGAAAGATATATAGATACCGGACCGGCCAGTATTTTCAGTGTATTCCTGTTGTGGTGGGTAATCGTTGTTACTCACATCCCTGATGTCGGCTCTAGAGTAAACTACCAATATTGAAAGAGCGCTTCGTTCCTGAGTACATCCTTACAAAAATTATATTTTGTGACCCTGTTCACAGTTAGTCTGAGCAGCTTTCAAGCTTGCAGTGATATTTGCGACATAGTCTGACAAAGACAAAGCGTAATTTATCAATGCAAATTATTGAAAGACTTGATAGCCATAATAATTCAGGGATTAACGAATTAACCCCGGAGCTGCTTGAACCCGTATTTTTGTCTAATAAAATGCTGGGGAGGTTATTGAAATCAAAATCAGCGAAAAAGATTATTGATTTCATGGCGCAACAGATTGTCAGGAACCCCGCCAATTTACAACTTCACCTGAGTCGCATTCATTTTTACAGCCAGCAGAATAACCGCGAGGGCGTGTATGGTGCCTTGCTGGATTTGTATAGTGTCCTGAAGGAAAAAGGCTGGCCATTGCGCAAACGCCTGTTACATAAATATCATACGCAGCTTAAATTGGAACAGGGGCTGGCTTTATCTGCATGCCTGTCGGGCAGGATAGAAAAGAACAAGGCCATCCCCTGCGTAAAAGAATCCATGTTAAGTGGTGGCAGGACAGGTACGCATAGATTACTTATAAAACAAAAGCCGATGCACGAGGCGCAAAACAGAGATGTGGTAGAGGATGCGCGCGATCTGATCAACTCCGGTCAGATTGGTGAAGCCACAGTATTGCTGAAGAAGGCGTTGCTGATTAATCCACGGCGTGAGGATATTGGCCTGGAGTTAATGATCATCTACCGCCATAGTCGTAATTACCAGGCGATTGAGAAAATTTTACAGAGCACAAAAGGCCTGCCACTGGCGCTACGGCCGCAATGGCAAGAGCTGGCAGTATGCCTGAAGTCAGATGTTGATAATGATAACAGGCAAGGGTCATGTTGAATAAGGTGGCACAGGAAAAGGCATTACAGATAGCGGTCTTCGGCATGGATAGCAAAGCATTTAAAACGTTCGAGTTTGCCATGCAAAAAATGGGAGATGGGCTGGCTACCTTTGTAAATGAAGACGCCTCTGAGGCGGCAATTTTTAATCTGGATAACCCGGAGACGCAGTTGCAGCTCGATAAATACCGTAAAAGTTATCCAGAAAATGCGATTATAATTTTATCCGTTAAAGACCTCTCGCGGACCGATTGTATATTTGTAAAAAAACCCTTCAACATGGACGGGTTGCTGGCGGCCATTCGAAAAGCGCAAAAACAAAAGTTGGAGTGGATAAGCAGGAAAAATTCACAAAGCATGTCAAAAGTGGGCGCTTCCTCGGTGAGGATAGAGAAAAAAACAGAAAGAAAACTTTCTCCTATTACTCCGGTGGTTGATTTTCAGGCGGAGAAAAACAAGGATAGGAAATTTTGTGGAGTTGCAGCAGACATCGATCTCAGTGATGCCAAACAACGACAGGATATTTTTTATTCAGCAGAAGAATCCTTACAGGGTAAGTTGCAAATGGCCAATGACCAGGGCAAACAAAAAAAACAGGCCATCATTGTTGCTATAAAATTTGAAAATGATGTTGAGACCATCACCCTGTTACCACGAATAAATAAAGTGATCACGGCACTGGATGACAAAAAACTAAGTTACCTGTGCACCGTTCCCCTGTATTGCCTGGAAATAAAATTATTCCGGCAGAATATGGAGAGATCCAGAGATCTGGAAGGCCATGCGATAAAAAGCCATGGTCAGTCGATCGAGGCATTGTTATGGAAGATTGCCCTGTGGACTTCCAGAGGACGCATCCCGCTCGGTGTAAATATTAATGCTCCCGTTTATCTTAAACGCTGGCCGAATTTCACCCGCCTGCATGTAACACCGGGAGCTTTTTCTATCGCCGCTCTTCTGCATGACAAGCCGATGTCGTTGCTGCTGCTGATCAAACTTTTATCGATACCACAGCGCTATGTATTTGCCTTTTATTCTGGCGTGATAGCGCTTGGCCTTGTTGAGCTTAAAAAAGCAGGTAAAGAAGAAGCTCAGCCGATTGAAAAGGATCGGCATGAGCATCACCCTCACCGCAAGTTGTTTGGATTGATCATGCAAAAATTGAAAAGGGCAGGCTGAGATGTCGGCAAGCACGCAAAAACGGCATCATAAAATTATTTTTACCGGGCCGGTGGGTTCGGGGAAAACAACGGCCATTAGTACGTTGAGTGATGAACAGGCCATGACTACAGACGAGCTGGCCAGCGACATGACGAAGCAGAGAAAACAGACCACCACGGTGGCGATGGACTATGGGGTGATGAATCTGGGTGGAAATGAGCGCATTCACCTGTATGGCACCCCTGGGCAGGAACGATTTAATTTTATGTGGGATATACTGACCGAAGGTGGCATTGGCCTGATATTGTTACTTGATAATACTCGCAGTAATCCTTTTCAGGATCTCCAATTTTTTCTCAAGGCGTTTAGAGCATTTATCACGAATAACAAAGTCGTGATTGGTGTCACTTTTATGGATGAGCAACCGGTTCCATCGCTTGAAGATTATTATCAGAAACTTTGCGAGATAAAAAGTAGTTTGCCTGTATTTGAGGTGGATAGTCGTGAGAAAAAAGATGTTGCGGCCCTGGTGCAGGTGCTGCTTTACTCACATGATCCATGGCTGGGTGTATAAATGTCTGACTATCAACTGATTAATCGTTGCTATGTGCTGCCTACGCCCGGTGGGGCGTATTATGCTTCCACCACGCAAACGGATGAACCCGCGAAGAGATTGCTGGTTGCACTGATGTCTGGTGAACACAGTCAATTACTTGGTGTGCCACAGGCATGTAAATGGACCGGCCTGAAAAAACAGGAAGATGTTCTTGACTTGCTTTACCGAATGCAGAATCTGGGCTGGATTCAGGGAGAAGAAGTTTCCCGCGAGGCACCATCTGGAACGCTGGAGGATATATTGCCATCACTATTAATGAACTTTTCCAGTACAGGTAAAGCGTTGCTTGCAGATAATCAGGGTTTTTATCTGGCCAGCCATGGGTTTTCGCATGAAACGGCAGAAGAGCTTTCTGCGCTCAGTGCAGATTTGCTGGCGCTGCATGAACGGCACAAGGGCCTGTTAAACAATAACATCGGCCTGCATTCAGAAGCATGGTCAGTGGTTGATGCGGCAGGCAACAGCCAGGTGGGGTTCTGGCCTCTATATATAGGTAATCAACGCTTTGTTCTCGTGCTGTCCGGCGTGCCTCACTTTAACCAGTTGGCTTTTGTACAGTTAGTCTGGGTACTTAGTAAACGATACAACATCATCAATGATTCTAATGTGGCAACGATGCGACAGGTGTTGGCTGATATCTGAAACAGGATCAAAATGAAAGAAATCGATTTTAACAAGCCTGTGCACTATGCGTGGGTGCTTTCCGGGGATTCACCTGAAGGTGAAGAAGCCGGAGTTAAGGTGATCTTAACAGGCACCCTCGCTTGTCGAGGGCCGGAAAATTCCTGGCCATAAGCGGAATGGCCGCCCCTGTTTAATAACCTGGCTGAAGCCTATAAATCCTGAACAAATGGAGAAGCAAGATGCGTGCAGATCTTCTTAATTCAATTCTAAGTGACCTTAATGGTAGTTCCGCTGACATCGAAGCCTCTGCGGTAATCTCTACAGACGGCCTGATGATGGCGGCCATGCTGCCGGCAAATATGGATGAGGATCGTGTTGGCGCCATGGGCGCGGCCATGTTGTCCCTTGGTGATCGTACGGCTCAGGAGCTGGCTCGTGGTCATCTGGAGCAGGTTCTTATCAAGGGAGACAATGGTTATGTGTTGATGGCACATGCTGGTGATGAGGCGGTTGTTGCTGTTCTCGCCAAACCGGAATCGCGCCTGGGTCTGATATTCCTTGATGTGAAACGGGCGGCAGAA
>CAZIJT010000196.1:0-4281 GCA_964539595.1 uncultured Thiohalophilus sp.
CTGTAACGTTGGGTAGTCGGTATAGCCTTTGGCATCACCACCATAAAAGGTTGCCGGATCAGCTTCGTTAAGTGCGGCATGCTGGGCGAAACGCGCGGGTAAATCAGGATTTGAGATAAACAGCCGACCGAAAGCGACCATATCGGCATTTCCCTGCTGACAGGCCTGCTCCGCACTGGACTGGTTATAGCTATTGTTGGCTATGTAGAGGCCAGAGAAATGACGTTTAAGTTCTGCATAATCAAGATTACGTTGATTATTAAGCATGTCGCCTTCCAGCACATGGAGGTAGGCCAGTTGGTGTTTGTTTAACATGTCAACGACTGCATTAAACGTGGTTTGCGGCTGTGAATCTTTTATATCATTAAACTGATTTTCTGGGGAAATCCTGACCCCGATACGATGGCTGGGCCATACTTCGCTTACTGCCGAAACCACTTCATCCAACAGACGCATGCGGTTTTCAATGCTTCCCCCATAAGCATCGTTACGCGTGTTGCTGCCATCACGTAAAAACTCGTCGAGTAAATAACCATTGGCGGCATGAATTTCTATGCCATCAAAGCCCGCCCGCCTGGCCTGTTTTGCAGCAGCAACATAGTCAGCTATCAGCGCTGGAATTTCATCGAGTTCTAATGCGCGCGGGGTCACAAATGGTTGCATACCCTCATAGGTGACGGCATCACCCTCAGGCCTGATAGCAGAAGGCGCTACCGGCAGGGCATTGTCTGGTAGCATCGAAGGATGAGAAATGCGCCCTACATGCCAGAGCTGGATAAAGATTAGACCAGCTTCAGCATGTACCGCATCGGTTACTTTTTTCCAGCCAGTTGCCTGCTCATCGGTGTGAATACCCGGTGTTGCTGGATAGCCTAAAGCCCGAGCTGAAATCTGACTGCCCTCGGTGATGATTAAGCCGGCGCTGGCTCGCTGTCGATAGTAGAGAGCATTTAAATCTGTAGGTATATTACCTTTACCCGCCCGGTTGCGGGTCATCGGCGCCATTATGATTCGATTCTTCAGGCTCAGATCGCCTAGCTTGAGAGTGTCGAAAAGGGCGTGGCTTTTTGGTTCCTTAGTAGACATGATTGGCTCCATTTATAGTGATACCGTAGTCTTAATCAGGTCGCTAGACCCCTGTCGAACCACGAATGTGGAACGATAAACTACTGTAATTTCTAAGATACTGATTTTATTGAATTTGGTGTTCATGGTTCAGCAGGGCTCTCCTGAGCGAGGCCGAAGGGCTCACCACGAACGGTGGAATAAATCAGAGCTTCCCTATATTAGTATCGGTTCAGGGAAAAGGCTAACTATGCCATAAATAGATTAAACCTTTGTGTATCTCCGTGTCCTCTGTGGTTCAAGATCTTTTATTTTTATGGGGATACTTCAGTTTTTAAGCTGGGCTGGTACCAGGAAAGCTTATTTAGCCGTGGTCACGCACTTAAAAAGACTCGCATGTTTATCGACCGAATGCTCGACTATGCGGGGAAACCGGTGTCCTGGAATCGGTAACAGCTATTTTATCTGGTCATTTTTTCCAAGCCGGTAGGCCTGTAGCAGGGCTTTCATCAATTCCGGATGTTGCTCCAGATCGTTTATGGACATGGAGCCGGCTGAAATTTCCTGTAATTGTTTTATTATTTTGTTTTCATGCCAGGCGGCTTCAAAAGCCTCAAAATCCAGTTCGTTTTCACGGACATGTTCAGTAACCATGCCTTCTGGTTCGCTGAATTTAATCGGTTCAGCTTGCATCATTTCATATTCATAGGAATATAAATCAAAATTATTGGCCCTGGCTATTAATGGGTACAGGTCCGGGATTTGTCCGCTAGCATGCATATACCGATCTAGATCCAGATCGAGTGAGGGGGAATGAGTTTTCCCTTTGAAACAAAATAGAATAGATGCGGTGATGCGGTTGCTCATGTGCTTTATTTATATGTGAAAAATATTTTTACCACAGAGGACACGGGGGACACAGAGTTAATAATTTATGAGGCAAGAATTATATCCGGAATATAAGAAACAGGCTGAAAGCATATTCTGCATAAATCCCTTCTGTTGTTTTTCTCTGTGTCCTCCGTGGTGAATAAGCCTTTAAGAAGTCAAAGCTGTAAACAGTAACGGCAATTTTTCAGGTAGTTTTTCAATGTTATCAATAACAGTATAACCACCGGTTCCAAAAATATCCTGAATATAGTCGTCAGCCTTTTTATCCAGACTGATACAGTAGCTATACATGCCTTTGGATGAGATTTCATCTACCGCTTTTTTGGTGTCGTTAATTAAGTATTGTTCATCATCGACATCGATATCTGAAGGTTCGCCATCGGTTAGTATCAGTAATAATTTTTTATCGGCCTTTTGTGCTTCCAGGTAGTGCGCTGCATGCCGGATAGCTGCTCCCATGCGCGTGGAAAAACCGGCTTCCATGGCGGCAAGTCGTGCTTTCACGGCATCGTCGAAATGCTCGCTGTAACCCTTGATGTGATAATAGCGAACATTATGCCGAGTATCAGAATGGAAACCGGCGATGGCGTATTTATCACCAAGTTGTTCGATGGTCCAGGCTAATAATGATACGGCTTCCTGGCTGAGTTGCAAAATAGTCTGCCCGGAGCCATCTGGAATATCATTTAGTGAGGCGGATAAGTCCAGCAATAACATCACGGCAATATCACGACCGTCGTGTTTGTGACTCATATTTATACGCGGGTCGGGTTGTGCGCCACACTTGTAATCAATCAGCGAACGAATGGCTACATCCAGATCCAGTTCGCTACCTTCTTCCTGGTAACGCACACGCATATACTGTTGTGGCTTGAGCATGTCCAGAATTTTCTTTAACTGTTTGGCCAGTGATTTATGTTTGTCCAGAATGGCATCAATATCCGAGGCGTTGGCACTTGGATGGATGGATTCATACAGGCTGACCCAGTCAGGTTTAAATGTATGCGTGCTGTAATCCCACTCTGAATAATGGCGAGGGGGGAGTTTGTCAGTGTCCAGTTTTTCTGGTTCAACGTCACGTTTATCTTCAAAGGCCTCTTCTTCGTCACCTTCTTCGATAAACATCCACATATGGCGATTATCGTCGCGGTAATCAACCTCGGTATTCTCGAAGCGAATATTAGGCGATTGATCACTTTGCAGGCGGGTGCGCGCAATAAATAATACTGCAATGTCCGCCATGGCTTTGGTACTGGAGCCGTCTTTTTCGACTGCCGTATAAAAACGTTCAACAAAATCCAGAACATATTCATTTTTGTAACCATGGTTTTCATCCAGAATAGCGCGCGACAGCATCGCCAGGCGGTGGCGAATACAGGACTCTTTTTCCGGATTACAGGCACCTTCAATGGGAATTGGATGCAGGGCTAATAAATGTTTACGCAGGCCAGGATATTCCTTCAGCATCAAATATTCTACGCGCGAATCTTCCAGGTGCTCGATGGCAAGTCGTTGAAACGGGCTGAAATTATCCGCAACAATAGCAGTTGTCCAGCGTCTGTGTGCAGCGATATGCGCAATGGTGATCCGGTAACGGTCGAGTCCTGAAACACCATTCAGATCATCATAAACGTCGGGGATTCGAATACCCAGGTGATCGTAGTAGGGGATGGGTTTTCTTAGATCATCGAAGCCGAGCGAGTAAGGAACAAAGTAAGATTCATCCTGCCACATGCTGCGCAAATACATGTCCAGTTTGCGTTCATTATCCATGAACAGGGTGCCATGACGTTCACGCTGGAGCATGGCTTTGCTGTCAGCGGATTGCAGGCTGAAATAATCTTTTTGCCGCTCCGGGTGCTTGTTGTAATTACGCACACCGTATTCGATCCAGTTTTTTAAACCTTCCAGTGACAACTGGTTTAGCAGGTAGGGTATTTGTTTTAATAACTCTGGAAACCCCTGGCTGGAGTGGGTTTTATGATGGCCATGAACAGAAGTTGTAGTGGCATCCATCATCTCGAAAATAATATCGAGAAAATTCTGCATCTGCTCCAGTGTGCCCAGTCGGCGTGAGGCTTCCGGCAGGCATTGCATAAAAGGGGGAATAGCTTTGCCATTCGGTGTGCGTGACATATCCCATACACATTTGGAAATGATTTCCAGGATGGGTTCGCCCAGGCGATGCGCCATGCCTGGCATTTCTTCCAGATAAATCATCACCGGTTCCCAGCCGCGCCCAATCATACAGATCAGTGAAGCGCCCGAGAGATACTTCTCGACGCCGTCATTGCTTAAATTACGCAAGGCATCCTGGACGTAGTC
>CAZIJT010000197.1:0-2574 GCA_964539595.1 uncultured Thiohalophilus sp.
CTTCGCTCAGGGCGAACGGAATAAATCAGAGATTCCCTAATATTTGCTATAACATTGTCCTGACATTCCCATCTCAAGTATTGCCCCTGCCCTGCCGATAAATAAGGAGATTTTAAAACACAGACTTACACAGAGGTATAACAGTGAATCACCACATGCTAAAATTGATAGGTTTAGTTTCACTCATGCTGCTTTTCTCGCAGCTACTGTTTCAATTTTCCGGCAGTTTACTTACGCTCGAAAACGGACTACTTGGCAGCAGTCTGCACTATTTCGTCAACCTTCTGTTTGCCAGTCTGGGAGTTTTTATCGGTCTAAAATTAATCGACCGCTCCGTGACGCGCAACGTTCAGGCGATGCTGAACGATCAGTCTGCTGAGCATGAATGTGATAACAACATCTTGCCTTTATACAAAGCTTACCATGAGCAATCTGGTCAATTTGAACAACGTGGCCGAGATCTAGTGACTACCGCAAACCAACTGGCCAGCTCAGCCGCACAAATTTCCGAAGCCACTGAGCGCACCCAAAGTAATACCAACAAACAGCAGTCCGAAATTGATATGGTCGCCACGGCCATGAATGAAATGACCGCCACCGTTGAAGAGGTGGCTAGAAATGCCGAACAGGCTGCCGAATCAGCTAAAACTGCCAACAATGAAAGCAATACTGGCATGCAGGTAGCTAATCAGACAAAAACAGACATTAATACGCTGGTGCAGGATATCGATCACGCCGCCCAGGTGTTAAACAAACTGGCGGCTGAAAGTGACAATATTGGCAGTGTGCTGGATGTTATCAAGGGCATTGCAGAACAGACCAACCTGCTCGCGCTGAATGCCGCGATTGAAGCTGCCCGTGCCGGTGAGCAAGGACGGGGCTTTGCCGTGGTGGCTGATGAAGTACGCACCCTGGCCAGTCGCACCCAGGCGTCTACCCTGGAAATTCAGGAGATGATCGACAAACTTCAATCCGGCACCAAAGACTCGGTTGCAGTCATGACCAATGCACTTGAACGTGGCCAGTCCAGTGTTGAGTCAGTCGACAAAACAGTGGTCTCCCTGAGCGGTATTCAATCGGCCATCAGTAATATCAATGACATGAATGCCCAGATTGCCACTGCCTCAGAAGAGCAAACCCAGGTGGCCAATGAAATCAATCAGAGCATGATCAACATCTCACAGATATCCCAGCAAACCACCACCGATGCAAGTGATGCACATAATGCGGGTGTTGCCCTTTCAGATATTTCCATGCAGCTGAGTGAGAAAACAAAAGCAATAACCTCAACTGTGGGGGGACTGGATCTATCTGCCGCCAAGTCGGCTCATCTAAACTGGAAAACCCGTCTGCGTGACTTCCTCGATGGCAATGCCTCACTAAGCATGAAAGAAGCCGTGTCCCATCACGACTGTAAATTTGGTCAATGGTATTTCGGTGAGGGGTTGGAAAAATACAGCCACATCCCGGCCATTATCGACGTGGACACACCGCATGAACAACTGCATGAGCTGATTCGGGTAATCATTGATTTTAAAAATGCAGGACAAATGGAAGAAGCGGAACAGGCCTACCAACAGGTAGCTGAGATATCACGCGAAATTGTCAAATTGCTGGATCAGGCCGAAGCCGCAGCCTGAATTAATATCTCTCACAATAGCGCAAGCCATATATGTATGGTTGGTGCTGAATGAAATGAAGCCCAACAGAATACCAAAACAAGTTGTTGAGCTTCATCATAAAAACCATCGCGCCGCACCAAGCTACAAAACCGAATCACTACGGCTATGTATTCAGCACGCCCCTGGTGCTAATGATCATGTGCAGCTTCTTTATCATGTGAATTCATAGTCTGTTTCTTCTCATTTTTAAATCCCTTATGAAATTGCTGATGCACATAGGCAAGCACATCCCAACGTCCTGTCTCTGACAGCGAACCCTTGAATGACGGCATGGCTGATTTCATCGATTTGAACGGTTCCACCTGACCACCTTCACTTACTCTCCAGAATAAATACGCATCGCCTTCGCCCGGCGCTTTGTGAAAATGATTAGTCAAATCAGCAGGAGGATGAGACAGGCTTTTGGCAACCGGACCACTGCCCGTGCCATCATTACCGTGGCAGGAACTACAATTTGTTGCATACAGTTTTTTACCTCGTTCCACCGCTGCCAGATCACTCCAGACGGCACTTTTCATAGTGGCATAGTTGGCAGGTGGTTCAGCCCAGATGGCGTGGCGATGTGAACCCATATTTTTCATATCCATTTTCATACCGCTCTGACTATGATCCATCTTACTGTGATCCACTTTTTTATGATCATGATCACCACTGCCTGAGGCATGTGCAGTGAAAGACAACACCAGTAATAACGGTGTTGCGCTAATTAATTTACACGAAGGACTAATATTAAATAAATTTTTCATATTCCAGACTCCAAAATAATACATAGACGCTGATTAACAATCAGCATTCAATAAACGAGGGGAGAGGAAGAATCAAACGCGTAAGCGTTGGGTTATCAGGTAGCGTGGTAAACCGGTCGGATTGAAATGAAAATGGTGCGAAAAAG
>CAZIJT010000197.1:2674-4277 GCA_964539595.1 uncultured Thiohalophilus sp.
GCAAAACTCGCTTCACACACAGGCGCAAGCAGACTAAGCAGCAACAGCAGTAATCCAGTACCGATCAGGAGTCGGCTTTCTGATAACGCGCGAAAGTTATTCATTTAGCTGTTTTATCGCTGTAAAGGTAGTTGAGATGGGCGCATTGTATTTGAAATCCATCCGCAACACTAGCCTGCTTCCCTCGCATCAATAGTTTCAATAATCGGGCAACCACCGTCAGTCTGGCGACAGAGATTCAATAATAATCGCAATTCACTTCGTAACATGCTCAGTTCTTCCAGCCGAGTTTCAACCTGCATAAGCTTTGCCGAGGTCAGTTGTCGAACTTCATCTCGAGCCGTTTGTGGAGCCTGACGCATTTTCAATAAGTCAGAAATTTCCGCCAGGGTAAAATTCATTTTCTGTGCGCGTTTAATAAAGCGCAAATGGGACATATCCTGATCACAGTACTGGCGAATGCCCGACTCACTGCGTGCGACCCTGTTTAACAGGCCAATTTTTTCATAATAGCGTAGCGTATCCTGACTGAGTGACAACTGTGTACTCACTTCGCTGATTTTGTAATGATGATTATTCATTGCCACCTTAGATCCAGATTTCCACCAACAGGAAGTATTCATTGATGAGGTAGAGACCACTAAGGATGAGGATGGTTCCAGCAATAATTTCAAACACCTTCTGCCGCTGACGCAGAAAACGCAGAGACTCCAACCAGCCCATACTCCACGCGCCCAGAATCACTGGCACACTGCGTCCCAGTGCAAAAGCCAGCAGCAACAGAAAACCGAAGCCCACGGAACCGATGCTGGCACTAGCCGTCAACAAGACCAGTAACGCGGGCGTGCAAAACGGGCAGACCGCAACGTACAGCAACGCTGCGGTAAAAAAGGGCGTAACTGTGGCAAGCTGTGCTAGTTTTAGTTGATCTTTTTTATCTAATTCCCGACGACTGGTCAATAACACCGGCAGGGTAAACAAGCTAGAAAACAGCAATCCCGCCAGCGCTGCAAAGACGAGAGAATCGACCTGAATCGACATCCCGATAACAATCGCAAACAGTGGCAACGTGCAGGCGGGCAAGCTTAAACCCAGATGCAGCGAGTCCGGTAAGCGCGCCGCTCCCGGCAATAGCCGATAAACTTGAAGATGCGGTACAGGTAAATAGACAAAGCGCGAGACAATATAGACTGTTGCGATTACCGCCAGAATCAAACTCGGCACATAGCCATCCCAGTCAAAGGGCGAACTCAGGCTCACCGCCAGCAGCAACAGGCCACTGAGGAAACCACTGCGAACTAACCAGAGCTGTAGTACCTGTGCGGGTATCCCCGTCCCGAACTGCCGGTACACACGCACAGAAAACAGGGTATGCGTAGCAATGGTGCAGGGCTCATAGAAAGCAAGCAGACCCAGCAAGGCTGCGGTAACTAACAGTAGTTCACTCATCTACCTGCTCCGTTGATTCGCTGTTCCAGCAGCGCCTGCAATTTTCGCGCAGAAGGCAGGCCGGTAAATATCAGCTCGCCATCAATAGCAATCGCCGGGGTCGATAGCACCCCCAGTTGCACTGCATAATCCAGTTCTTTAAGAATATTAACCT
>CAZIJT010000198.1:0-4255 GCA_964539595.1 uncultured Thiohalophilus sp.
CCCTGCATCGGTGCATTGATCGCGGTGCGTTCGGCATACTGACGGCGCATGGCATTGCGCGCATTGATCTCAGGTAAATACAGACGACGCCCGAACACCGTTTCCACATAGCCCTGCACGCGCGCCTGTTCACGAGTCTGTTCCATGTAGTCTTTGACTCCGGGATAACGGGCAAAATACAGCTCTACATAGTCCTGTGCTTCTGTGCGTGTTATATCCAGCTGTCGTGCCAGGCCAAAGGCCGACATGCCATAAATCAAACCAAAGTTAATTGCTTTTGCCGAGCGCCGCTGATCCTTACTCACGGCCTCGGGCTCCACCCCGAAAACCTCGGCTGCAGTGGCGCGATGAATATCTTCACCGGCAGCAAAGGCGTTGAGTAATCCCGCATCGGCGGAAAGGTGCGCCATGATGCGTAATTCGATTTGTGAATAATCGGCCGCTACCATGCGATATCCCTCTGCAGGAATAAAGGCTTTACGAATCCGCCGACCTTCTTCGCTACGCACCGGGATATTCTGCAAATTAGGATCCGACGACGACAGCCGACCGGTGGCCGCCACCGCCTGATGATAGGAGGTATGCACTCGCCCTGTATCAACATCGACCTGCAACGGTAGCTTGTCGGTATAGGTGGATTTAAGTTTGCTTAATGATCGGTATTCCAAAATCAACTTTGGCAACGGGTAGTCAAGCGCCAGTTCCTGTAACACCGACTCTGCGGTAGAAGGCTGGCCTTTGGGGGTTTTTGATTTTACTGGCAGACCTAATTTTTCAAATAAAATAACCTGCAACTGTTTTGGCGAACTTACGTTAAACGACTCACCGGCCGCATCAAAGGCCTGTTGCTCCAACGCCTGCAAACGTACGGCCAGCTCTTCGCTCTGTTGCTCAAGCATTTTACAATCCAGTAACACACCGGTACGTTCCATCCGTGAAAGTACTGGCAGTAACGGCATTTCTATTTCACGAAATATTTTTTCCAGGCTCGGAATGGCCTGCAATTGCGGCATCAATTTTTCATGCAGACGCAGGGTGATGTCGGCATCTTCAGCCGCATACGCTGCGGCAATATCGATCGCCACTTTATCGAAGGTAATTTGTTTTTTCCCCTTACCGGCAACATCTTCAAAATGAATGGTCTGATGGGCAAGATGCTTTAGCGCCAGCGTATCCATATCATGGCGACTGGCGGTGCTATCCAGCACATAGGATTCGAGCATGGTGTCGTATTCAATGCCCTGCATATGAATATCGTAACGCGCCAGTACGCTCATGTCGTATTTCAGGTTTTGGCCAAGCTTGGCTTGTTGGGCATCTTCCAGCAAGGGTTTGAACTTCGCTAACACCTGCTCTCGATTCAGTTGTGCAGGTACATCGTCATAACTATGCGCTACGGGCACATATGCTGCTTCACCACTTTTCAGCGCGAACGACAGGCCGACAATGTCCGCCTGCATATAATCCAGACTGGTGGTTTCCAGATCAAAGGCAAATACGGTTGAGGCTTTTAATTTTTTTAACCAGTTGTTTAATTCCGCTTCGCTAAAGATGGTTTCATAATTAACTTCAAGCTGGTTTGATGCGACGACTTCTGCATTATCTGAACCACTGCGCGCATCCAGAATTTCAGCCAGCCAGGTTTTAAATTCATACTCGCTAAATAACTGCTGCAATTTTTCCCGATCAGGTTCCGCCCATTGCAGTTTTTCTACCGGAAGCTCTAACGGCACATCACATTTAATCGTCACCAATTGTTGGGACAGCGGGATCTGCTCCAGACTATTACGCAGGCTCTCGCCGACCTTGCCTTTGATCTCATCGGCATGCGCGAGTAACTCGTCAAGGCTGCCATACTGGTTCAACCATTTGGCCGCGGTTTTTGGCCCGACCTTGGGCACGCCGGGAATATTGTCCGAGCTATCACCGACCAGAGTCAGATAGTCGATGATCTGCTCCGGCATCACATCGAACTTCTGTTTCACGCCATCCGCATCACTATAGCTATCGGTCATGGTGTTGATCAGGCTAACGTGGTCATTCACCAGTTGCGCCATATCTTTATCCCCCGTTGATATCAGGGTATCCATTTTCTTCGCCGTCGCCTCAACCGCTAACGTACCAATCACATCATCAGCTTCCACCCCTTCGACACAAAGTAGCGGCAAGCCCATCGCCTGAATAATCTCGTGGATGGGGGCAATTTGCTCGCGCAAATCATCGGGCATGGGCGGGCGGTTGGCCTTGTACTCGGGGTACATATCGTTACGAAAGGTTTTGCCCTTGGCATCGAAGATAATGGCGATGTGCTGCGGTTGGTAATCTTTAAGCAGGCGGCGGATCATATTGATCACACCATAGATAGTTCCGGTTGGCTGGCCCCGGGAATTACTGAAACCGGGCATGGCGTGATAAGCACGAAACAGGTAGGACGAGCCATCGACCATAATAAAGGCGGGGGATTTTTTTTTGTTCATTATAATTTCACTATAATGTTGGGCTTCACGTTGTTCAGCACCAACCTACATTTCATCTCTTTGGGTTTAATTCCTCGCCGCTTGCAGCGAAGCCATACTGTAGGTACGACTTCAGTCGTACTTGTACCAAAACCGGTACGACTGAAGTCGAACCTACAACATACCCCCCATTCGCTGGCGGCGGGGAAGCAGAGGCAAATATTAAACAGGCGCACACAGTAATTTTCGTTTACTATTTGGAACAATTACAGCGCGCAGGATACCCCATGTTTCTACGTTTTCTTATTCTTTTTTATTTGCTAAGCAATAGCGCACTGGCGCGGGATTCACTCAGCCCGCCCCCACCGCTGCCGGAAGAGCCTCAGCAGAGTACCGACATTCCCGAACCGGAAGTCAACATCATTCACCGCGAAGATCGTACTATCGAGGAATATCGCGTCAACGGTGTGCTGCGCTACATCAAAATTATCCCCAGCCATGGCCCGGCCTATTATATGGTGGACACCGATGGTGACGGCTCACTGGATAAGCGTTACAACGATCTGGAAAATCCCCCGATCAATCAGTGGATCTTATTCGAGTGGTAGCGAGCAAATCTGTGGATAAGTTTGTGAGTAAGTCAGGGTTAATGATTATTTATATGGGTATATGCTTATATTTGTAAACCCTAAACAAACAAGTCACACAGATTTTCTTTAATAAATATAAACACTTATACTGTTTTTACAGTATAAAATGTTAATTTGACGTTTTTATTACAGATAAATCATTGGTTTAGAACAGTGTGTATAAGTCTCCCCGAATCTCTGCCAAACCTGCAATAGACTTTCAATTAGACTCAACCTGCTAGAGCTTCCCCCGCCCAACCATGAATGACAAAAATCATCTGTCCCAAAAGCTGGATCGTATCAGTGAACTAACCGGCCATGGTGTGGCCTGGCTGACCCTGTTAATGGTAATCCTGACCTTCCTGATCGTGGTGCTACGCTATGGCTTCGACAGCGGCTGGATTGCCCTGCAGGAATCCGTGAGCTGGTTGCACGCCTGCGTGTTCATGCTCGGTGCCAGCTACGCCCTGAAAAATGATAGCCATGTGCGAGTGGATATTTTCTACCAGAGATTTAGCCCCCGTGGCCGTGCGTGGGTGGATTTGCTCGGTAGCCTGCTACTGCTGCTACCGGTCTGCCTGTTCATTTTCCTGGCCAGCTGGGACTATGTTTTGGGAGCCTGGGAAATAGGCGAAGCCTCGGCGGAGACGGGTGGCCTACCCGCGCTTTATCTGCTCAAGTCATTACTGCTAATCATGCCCGTGCTGCTCATACTCCAGGCACTGGCGCATGCCCTGCGCGCCTGGCAAGTTTTGCGCTGCCCAGATGAAAACGGCGAGCCAGGCTGATGCTCGAGTACCTGCCACTATTCATGTTTCTGCTGGCATGTGTGGTGCTGCTGGCAGGCTACCCGGTGGCCTTTTCACTGGGTGGCACTGCGCTACTATTCGCTTTTGCCGGTAATCTGGGCGGCGTTTTTGACGATGCTTTTTTACAGGCGCTGCCCAACCGCCTGTTTGGGATCATGACCAACACCACGCTGATTGCCGTGCCACTGTTCGTGTTCATGGGGGTGATGCTGGAGCGCTCCAAAGTCGCTGACAAACTACTCGACACCATGGCGCTGTTATTTGGTTCACTGCGCGGTGGCCTTGGCATTTCGGTCACCATCGTCGGCATGCTACTCGCCGCCAGCACCGGCATTGTCGGTGCTACCGTGGTCACCATGGG
>CAZIJT010000199.1:0-2092 GCA_964539595.1 uncultured Thiohalophilus sp.
TAGGTTCGGCTTCAGCCGTACCAGTACGGCTGAAGCCGAACCTACATACGCAGATGCCCTGTTCGCTTGAGGCGGGGTCGTTTATTACTATTCCCGTTAACAAACGGATGAGTTACCCGCATTTACAAGATTAAAAATCGTGAATATTTCAGAATTACTACCACATCGGTCTGCAAGATCTGTTGGGTTTGCTATTATTGCGCCCGGTTACTTCAGATGGACCTGGATGGTGACACCAAAAAGCGTCTGATAATAGATAACTAGCGCAGGACAGAGGAGAACAGAATGTCAATAAATCGCCGTGAATTCATGCAGGTGATGGGAATGGCCGCTGCCGCAGGTATGCTGCCAGGTTGCGAGAGCAAACAGAGTGGCAATGCCAGCGTGGCCAGCAAAGCGCCCCGTGATACTTACCATGTGCCGAAGTTCGGCAACGTCACTTTAATGCATATGACGGATTGTCATGCACAATTGTTGCCCATTTATTTTCGCGAGCCCAGTGTCAATCTGGGACTGAACAATGCCTTGGGGCAGCCACCGCATCTGGTCGGTGACAAGTTTCTCAAACACTTTGGTGTTCAGCCGGGTTCACTGGCCGCACATGCCTTTACCTATCTGGATTATGCGGAAGCCGCAAAAACCTATGGCAAGGTCGGCGGCTTCGCCCACCTGCGCACCCTGGTGAAACGTCTGCGCATTGATCTGGGCGCGGACAATACGTTGTTAATGGATGGCGGTGATACCTGGCAGGGTTCGGGTACGGCCTACTGGACGCGCGGTAAGGACATGGTGCGCGCCTGTAATCTTCTCGGTGTGGATGTGATGACCGGTCACTGGGAGTTCACCTATCAGGATACGGAAATCATGGACAACATCCGTGATTTCAGGGGTGACTTCATTGGCCAGAATATTTTTGTTAAAGATGATGCGGCCTTTGATTACAAGTTTGCCGACTATGAGGGTTTCGATGAAGATTCCCAGCGTGCGTTCAAACCCTACACTATCAAGGAAATGGCCGGCGGTATTCGTGTCGCCATTGTGGGTCAGGCTTTCCCCTACACCCCGATTGCTAACCCCGGTCGTTTTATTCCTGACTGGACCTTTGGTATTAATGATGAAGCGATGCAGGCCGTGGTCGATGATATCCGTGCCAAAGAAAAACCGGATGTACTGGTGGTGCTGTCACACAATGGTATGGACGTCGATTTAAAAATGGCTTCACGGGTCAGCGGCATCGACGCTATTTTTGGTGGCCACACCCATGATGGCATCCCCGCGCCAACGGTGGTTAGCAACAAGGGGGGCAAGACCCTGGTCACCAATGCCGGTTCCAACGGCAAGTTCCTTGGGGTGATGCAGTTTGATGTGCGTAACGGTAAGGTGCAGGGGTTCGACTACAAGCTGTTGCCGGTGTTCTCTAACCTGCTGGAACCCGATGTCGAAATGGCCAACTATATTGAGGAAATGCGCAAGCCCTACCTCAAGACCTTGAACGAAGAACTGGCGGTGACCGATAGCTTGCTCTATCGCCGGGGTAATTTTAACGGCACCTTCGATCAGGTGATTTGCGATGCGCTGCGCGAAGTCGGCGGCGCACAAATTGCGCTCTCGCCGGGCTTCCGCTGGGGCACATCCATCCTGCCGGGACAAACCATCACTATGGAAAATGTCATGGATCAGACCGCCATCACTTATCCTGAAACCTATGTACGTGAAATGAGTGGTCAGGGCATCAAAGACATTCTCGAAGATGTGGCTGACAACCTGTTCAATCCGGATCCCTACTATCAGCAGGGCGGGGACATGGTGCGTCTCGGCGGACTGGACTACACCATTGATCCGACTAAAAGCATTGGTAAGCGCATCACCGATATGCAACTGGATGACGGTACGCGAATTGAAGCCAGTAAAGACTATACGGTGGCGGGTTGGGCAACGGTCGGTAGCAAAGCACCGGGCAAACCGATCTGGGATATTGTTGCGGAATATCTGCGTGAAGAAAAAGTCGCGAAGATTAACAAATTGAATACGCCGAAGATTTTGAACGTGAAGGGCAATCCCGGGATTGCCTGATCTGTAGGTACGGTTTCAA
>CAZIJT010000199.1:2192-4233 GCA_964539595.1 uncultured Thiohalophilus sp.
ATCCAGTTACCGCACTGCTCCTCAATAATTTTGCAAAGCATATCAATATGTCCATCTGCGGCATTGAGCGCCGGGATATAATCAAAGCGCTCGCCACCGGCTTCTATAAACCAGTCACGATTTTGCACATTAATTTCTTCCAGGGTTTCCAGACAGTCGGTAGGGAAGCCCGGGCAGATTACCTGCACCGATTTTATGCCTTTGCCCGGCAGGGCTTTCAATGTTTCATCGGTATAAGGTTTGAGCCACTCCTCCCGTCCCACCCGCGACTGAAAACTGATTTGCCACTGGCTTTCATTTAAGCCTAATTTTTCTGCCAGTAGACGGGCGGTTTTCTGGCAATGGCAGTGATAGGGATCACCGGCGAGCAGGTAACGTTTAGGCAGGCCGTGGAAGGATATCAAGAGCATCTCGGCCTGTGCCGCTGTTTGCCAGAAGGCTTTCACGCTGTTGGCCAGTGCGTCAATATAGGCGGGGTGGTCGTGGTATTGATTCAACATGCGCAGTGACGGAATCCAGCGCCAGCTCATCAGTTCGTGCGCAATGGCATCAAAGGTCGAGGCGGTGGTGGTGGCGGAATACTGTGGATAAAGCGGCAGCACCAGCAGGCGCTGTACGTTGGCGGCTTGCAGTTCACGCAGGGCAGTGGCAATCGAAGGTTGGCCATAGCGCATGCCCAATGTGACTTCAACGGGATGCGGGAACTGGGGTTGGAGTTGCGCCTTTACTTTTTTAACCTGTTGCTGGCTGATACTCAGCAGAGGTGAACCGTCCTTGCCCCAGATAGAACGGTAGGCCGGGGCGATGTGTGCTGGGCGAAAGCGCAGAATGACACCGTGCAGAATCAACCTCCATAGCCAGCGTGGCATTTCGATCACACGCGGGTCACTGAGAAACTCGGCTAGATAGCGACGAATCGATTTAGCATCCGGCGCATCGGGCGTACCAAGATTGACGATCAGGATGCCGGTTCGGGCTTGCTGTCGGTGATCGTAGTCAGGTTTGCCACGAAATTTACGCATGAAAAAATCTCGAAATAAAAACCTGATTATCCCTAATAAAAGGGGTCGGAGTCATTTAATTTGTTGAATAATTAAAATTTAAGATAAAAATTTATGAATTAAATGACTCCGACCCCTTTTATTCGTGTTTCTGTGTGCATCGCTTTGTGATTGCTATCACGAAGTAGACATTTTGCCACCTATTCTAAAACAATACGGTTTGTAAATGGTCGTCTACGGGACTAGATTGTGAGCCGTTGGTGAGCAGTATTTTTCTGTAATACCATTAATCCCCGCAGGGGAAGGGAGTAAATGATGAAACTAAACTACACATTAATCTGGGCAATGATTGCAGGCATGCTGCTGAGTTCATCAGCATGGGCGGAAAAAGCTGTGATGCAGATGGAAGAACGTGCGGGTGACGCGCGTGAGATGCCGGCGATGGATGAGCACGAGCATGAAAGCATGATGGAGCAGACCGGTGATGCGGGTATGGTCGTGCAGGATAAGAAAATGAATGAAGCTAAAATGAACGAGCCTATGGCTTTGGAGCAAAGCGGTTTTTCTCGCGGTAGCGTGGTGCGCTCGGTGTTTACTTCAGCGGTAGATGAGCGTGAGCCGACCGATAGCATCAAGGAGCTAAGTACCAATTCAGACAAAGTAATTTATTACACCGAGCTACGCGACATGGCCGGGCAGACAGCTAAACATCGCTGGGAACACAATGGTGAAGTGATGGCTGAAGTCGAGTTCAAGGTACAGGGTTCGCGCTGGCGCGTCTGGTCGAGCAAGAGTTTCGTTCCCGGCTGGACGGGGGAATGGAAAGTCTCGGTACTCAATGGTGCTAACGAGGTGATCTCAGAAGATGTGTTGAGTTATACCCCGGCTATGGCCGAACCGGAAGCTGCTCCAGCAGTAGTAGCACCGGTTGAAAATATACAGGCGCAATAAAAAAACGTAGGTACGATTTCAATCGTACGCAGAGTTGGTTGAGGTTGTACGACTGAAGTCGTACCTACAGTCGTACCTACAGTCGTACC
>CAZIJT010000200.1:0-4192 GCA_964539595.1 uncultured Thiohalophilus sp.
TGATGCGCCGCGCGAAAACTCCGGCAAAATATTGCGATAACTCCATACTGTGAGATTTTACCGTATTTCAAATAAAATTGCGGCATTTGAAATAGCTGGCTAGAACAGGTTCAGGTTCCCGGCTGTATTTCTTCCTGCTTCGCAATGCTCATTCCAAATCAATAACTCCATCGCTTCACTGCCTCCACCGCCGCCGACAGTGTAGCGAATTGGGATTTGCTCAAGATGTAGGCCGTCAAATACCCTTCTGATATCTGGGTGATCATTAATGCTAATTAGCATTGAGCCGTCCACAGAATTGGCTAGGCTGGCCATCTTTTCGTAGTGTTCGAAGCCAAACTCCACACCATAGCCTTCAGTCATCCAATATGGCGGGTCCAGATAAAAGAAGGTGTGCGGGCGGTCATATCGGGTAATAATCTCATCCCACGGTAGATTTTCCACATAGACCCCCTGTAACCGCTGCCACGCCTGGCTAAGCTCTTCCTCGATTCTCAGTATATTAAGTCGCGGCTTGCTCGTTGTGGCCGTTCCATAATTCTGTCCGTCCACCCGCCCGCCGAACGCCTGCTTTTGCAGGTAATAGAATCGGGCCGCCCGCTGGATGTCAGTCATTGTTTCCGGGGCCTTTTTCTGCTCCCACTGATATACCTGCCGACTACTTATAACCCACTTAAACTGTCGGACGAATTCTTCTAAGTGATTTTGTATCACCCTATATAGATTAACCAGCTCGCCATTTATGTCGTTAATAACCTCTACATCAGATGGTTTTTTGCGAAAGAAAATTGCAGCCGCGCCAGCGAATGCTTCTACATAACAGCCATGCTCCGGAAATTTATCGAAAACTTGTTCGGCCAGGCGGCTTTTGCCACCAATCCAGGGGATTATAGGTTTGTGTTCCATGTGAGCCTCTTTTTTATTATGCAAATTGTTTGCATTATTTGATAGGCTACCCAAACCGTGATCGCGGTGGGAGGGCCTCGCTGGCTCGCGGTGGTAACTCACTGCTTGCTGGGGCTGGGCAGGTGTTGGTAGCACCTACCCGGTCGCCCTCTCTTTTTTTAAACTTTGAAATAAACCAAAAGGAAAACTCCAATAAACAGCGCAACTGCGGTTGACAATGCTGGGTACATCTTCAACCGTGATGGTGTCATGCTCATCAGTACGCTCAGCGCCCATCCTTTTGGGGTTGCCTTAAATCCTGCAACCCATGACTTCCATTCGGGACTGCCTTTACCGCCTCGAGCATGTTCTTCTTCATGTGCCAACACAGAAACCTGTACGCATTTTGGTAGGTCTTTTCGTATATAGATGGCAGGCTCAAGAGAGTCATCAACAAAAAACTCTGTAATGCCAAAATAATTAGCTTGAACTTTTTGAGCATTTTAGTTTTTGTGATGTAGTTAATCATGGCAGATACTCTAAAACTGCGCTTCGTTTAGTGAATTGCATAGTGCCAATCTCACCACCATTGGCAAGTGATACAGTGAATGCTAAATCTGTCGCTAAATCTTCTGCAATTGCCTCATATCGTAAAATTCCATCTCTACCATCTACCCCTGTCGAGCTGGCATCACTGCTGGGGTTCCAGGTAGCACTTGATCCAGCATCTGATATAACTAGAGTGCCAACTGCTGATTGTAAAACGGACGAAGATATAGCTATATCAATCACCATCTTGAATGATCTTGCGGCTATACTAGGCCCAAAGGTTGCGCCAAACACATTGGTCCCTATAGAACTGATAACTGTTGATCCAAATACGACGCCAATATAAAACGTATGATTATTTGCTGCTGAATCAACAAGAAATTCTCCGGCCACAGTTAGCCTAAACGTACCACCTGCACGTCCAGTATTTTTGGGTATTGTGTAATTAAATACGTCTGTGGCAATACCATCCACAACAGTAAGATGTGCATTATCAGCAGCCAAAATAAATGATTCCCTTTTATCTGCTACCAGAGGCCGTTCATCTGTCATCATTGCATCGGTAATAGCTGTTGTATTTGTTGCTATATCGACTTCGAACCGTGTAACAGGAAGTTTCCCCGCAGGAATAGTCGGTGCAACAGGGGCAACGGGATCTTCTTGCCCATACACAATTGAATAAGCCCCTGTCTGCTTATCAATCACAATACGCACTATATAAGGGTCAGTTACCGGATTTGCGATATTTGCAGTAGTCTGTTGTGGTTGGCTTGCAGGTATTCCGCCATACATCAGGTGCCCCGGTTCCAGTACGACGCTCATATCCGGTACTGCAGCTTCATGAGCATAGAAATTGCCCATCACTGCGTATATGTCTCTGCCGCTATCGACCAAATCACCAGCAGCATTTAGTGCTGCAAGATTATTTTCCGTAGGGTTGGAAACCAATGTGGCTTTGGTTGCAGTCTCATCTTCTCGGTTCTTTATTTCAGCATCAATAGCATCCAGATCAGCATTGAGTTTTCCGTCCCAGCCTGCTGTGCCTGGTTCGGGTTTTGTGAGATTGTAATTTGTTGTGAAAGTATCAGCCATTACAGCACTTCCTCGAATGTTACAGGTGAGTTTGATTGATTGGCACGAATCTGTTGCATCGTCAGCTGGTCGAACACACCATAAAAAGTGGTGGATTCCTGCGCGTAGCCGCCTATAGGCCGCTGCACCAGGATGAACGGTTTGTCCTTGCCTTTTAGCATGTTGATGATCCAGAGCTGATCGCGGTCAGCATCATCCAGCCAGTCAAAGCTGAATTGCAGTATCGTGCGATCGGTGCGCGGGTTGCCGTAATACTGACCACCACGCGCCTCGATGCGCCGGGTACGGCTCTGCCTGGCTTTGGTGGAACCGAACGAATAATTGACCGTAGGTGACCAGATTGGTCCGAGATAGATGCGCCCCATTTGGTAATAGGTCAACGCCAAATCATTTATGGTGATACGCCAATAACTCACGTTGAGTGCGGGCGATATTTGCATCATCAGTATCGGGCGCAACACAGCACGCGCATCACCAATGGACAGGCCATTAATGTAAATGTCATAGCCCCCATACAGCCCTTCGCCATAGAGCTGCACGCCATAACCATAGGTTGGCTGATACGGTTGCAACGTCACGTTCAGCACTTCACTAGCACCACCAAGCGCATCACTCCATGCCTGTATCTGTACTGTACCTGCCAGCGTCAGATTATGGTCGACCAGAGCGAATGCCTGCACCTGGTCTTCGTCCTGAGCCAATGTGATATCGATGGTTTGCGTACCGACTGCCGCGCTTCGGTACATGACGGTACGCTGAGGATCTTGCACGTTTGTGACTGGCATGGTGGCCACTTCACTGGATGCAGCGATCAGAGCACGATCAACCTGATTGTCATGGAGCAGCATGATATTGCTCATCCCCAGACCTCCATCTCGACTAGCGGGATTTCACCGTCCCAGCGATCGACCATGCTTACGACAAGGTGATCACCATCTACAATGCCAGCATTCGTCAGACCGATGGATGCACCCAGTTCGACAGGCGGATCGGTAAAGGGTACCGTTACCGATATGCGTTTGCGGGGTACACCGAACAAGGCGAGTGCACGATTGGCTACCGTCTGCGCAGCAGCCTCTGTATCAAACAGGGTGTCCAGTCGGCGTGAAGTGACCGCATAGGGATAAGCCACTTTGATATTGCTATCCTCGATGCGGGACTCATAGCCATCACCGGCCAACCAGGTTGCATAGTCGAGGGTGACCGCAGCGGCGGGCTGGCTGATCTGTGTCCAGTTGGGCGCATAGCGCACCGGTACCGCCCAGATAAGTTCAGGCTCTTCCTTCCATTTAACATCTGACAGCTGACGGGTTTCATTAAAGAGTTCACCGCCGGCAGTAGGTGCTTCGAACAACCGCGCACGTAACTTATTCTGACGGGAAAACCCCCACCATCCGAGTACACCCTTCATCAACTTGGTAATGGCATCAGCAAGTTTCTGGCCACTATTAATGTAGAGGCCGACTGTGTCAGCTGGCAGGCCGGTAATATCAATGTCCAGGGCATCGACAGCACCATAGGTGCGTGCCAGCCAGTCAATAATCTGAGTGGTAGAGTTTAGCCAGGTAGCGCCATCCATTATGCCTTCAACGTCGGCTGTTACCTGACCACTGGGCGAACTACCGAGCGTGATGGTACCGGCTGCCGTATCGATGCTGAACTCACC
>CAZIJT010000201.1:0-4160 GCA_964539595.1 uncultured Thiohalophilus sp.
TCTTTTATTACAACTTCACTCATAGCAAGCTGTCCCGCTCTTGGCCATGCCTCCTTCATGGCTTTGCCAATGGCAACAAACATGGTGATCACATGGTCATCGGGAAGACCGATAAGTTGCGCAACTTTCTCAAAATCAAATCCATCCATAGGGCAGGAATCATAGCCCATGTCTTTGGCGGCAAGCATTAAGGTTTGCGCGGCTATGCCACAGGATCGCATTGTTTCATCTCTTTGAACCTGGTCTTTCCCTCGATAATAAGCATCAATAGCAGGAAGCATAAAATCCTGCACCGCCTTATCTGCATTCGCCCAGTAGCGAACAGGATCCTTTTCCCATGCCTTTAAATCCGCACACATAACAATAAACAAAGAACTGTCCGTTACCTGCGCCTGCCCCCAGGCAGCTTCCCTTATTTGTTTTCTTAACTCATTATCCTTTACAACCACAAAGCGCCAGTGCTGTATGTTAAATGCCGTCGGTGCCAACATCGCCAATGACAGCAATTCCTTTTCTTCTTCAGCTGTCATTACATGTTCAGGATAGAATTCTTTAATCGCGCGACGAGTCTTAATTGCTTCTTTTGTATCCATACGTCTCTCCAGGATGAAGTTAATGAGAAAGACTGATAATATGCCATAAGTACAAACCATGTAAGAACGCACTTTTTTGTGACATAGGCACAAAATGTATACTGGCAGGAGAGAATGAGTCTATGAAAGATAGAAAACCAGACTGCAGTTTTGGCTGCCCAGTGGAAGCGGCTTTAGCGGTAATAGGTGGCAAATGGAAAGGCATTATTCTTTATCACCTGAATAACGAAACCCTGCGCTTTAATGAGCTAAAGCGGCTAATACCTGGCATTACCCAGAGAATGCTCACAAAGCAACTGAGAGAACTGGAAGCTGATCAAATTATACATAGAAAAATATTTCCGGAAATTCCACCGAAAGTGGAATATTCTTTAACCAGTTTTGGACTAACCCTTACTCCAATACTTAAATCGCTTCAGGAATGGGGCATTGAGTATATTGAAAAAATAACCATCATTCGTAACCGCGCCTGAACCCGGCTACCGGTCAGGGTCGAAACCGGAAAATTCAATTCCCGACAACTGAGCTAACCCAGGATCGAACGTGGCAAGATCATCATGATTAAACTGGTTAAGATGTGAATGTCCACAGGCCCTTGCCATGACCTGCATCAATTCGACTGTCGAGTCAAAAAAATTGGCTAATCGTCCCGCGGACTCATCAATATTTAATCTTTTCCGTAGTTCGGGATTTTGTGTCGCGATGCCCGCAGGGCAGTTATTTGAATTACATATCCTCGCGGCAATACAGCCAATCGCCTGCATGGCGCTGGTAGAGATCGCAACACCATCGGCACCCAGAGCCAACGCCTTTATATAGTCACTGGGTACTCTCAATCCACCGGTTATAATTAATGTCACTTTGCCGCTAGCACCCTTCTTGTCCAGGTAATGTCTTGCCCGAGCCAGCGCCGGAATGGTGGGTACGCTGATATGATCCCGAAACAGCAACGGTGCGGCTCCGGTGCCGCCACCTCGACCATCGAGAATGATGTAGTCCGCACTGGCCTGCAACGCAAATTCAATATCATGTTCAATATGGTTTGCACTGAGCTTAAAACCAACTGGAATGCCACCCGTTATTTCACGCACCCTGTCTGCAAAACGTTTGAACTCACCAGGCGTGCTAAGATCCTCAAATGTGGGCGGTGATATCGCCTCCTGGCCTTCGGGTATGCCACGCACCTGTGATATTTTGCCGACATTTTTCGCTCCAGGCAGATGCCCGCCGGTCCCTGTTTTCGCCCCCTGTCCGGCCTTGAAATGAAAGGCCTGCACCTTTTCCAGTAAATCTTCGCTAAACCCAAACCTGGCGCTGGCAAGCTCGTAAAAATAACGACTATTCGCCTGCTGTTCTTCCGGCAGCATGCCGCCTTCGCCAGAACAAATACCCGTACCCGCCAGTTCCGCGCCTTTTGCCAGGGCCACCTTTGCTTCTTCCGATAAGGCCCCAAAGCTCATGTCTGAAACGAATAGTGGAATTTTCAGTTGCAGTGGCTTATTAGATTGCGGGCCAATAACCAGTTCCGTATAAACACCAACATCTTCCATCAGTGGTTTTTTATGCAGCTGCGCAACCATGATCTGGATATCATCCCATTGCGGCAGCTTATTTCGCGGAACACCCATTGCCCCCATGGGTCCGTGCTGGCCAAAATTATATAATCCACTATCAGAAAGTTCATGTATGAATTCTAATGCAGGTTCTTCAGCCGTCGCTCGAGGCTTTGGCATAAGACTCTCTTCAGAAGCTATCCCTGGACCTTCCTTGCCAACCTGCTCATCAGAAAATTGCTTATGCATTCCATCGCAAAAAGGCGTGTTGCGTGTATGCTTGCAGGCACACAGGAACGCCACTCCATCTTTTTCAGAAACAATGACCCTGGGGGTGAACGTAGTCCCTACATGTGAGCCATCGCAAAATGGTTGGCTCTGTGACTTGCCACAGGTGCAAAAATGATATTCCTGCCCCTTTGAAAGATTTACCTTGACAGGTTTGTTATCTGCAATGACTGGATTCTTCATGACTGCGTTTCTCCTTAACCAAGATGAACCTTCAGTACCCCATAAGGAGGTATAAGTACCTTTACGACTCCATACAATGATTTAAAGCCATCAGGATGATGGTTGCTATGCAATTTACTACGTGGGCCCAAATAATGAGTACCCATTATTTGGGCCTCGGTAATATCAACGTCCTTTTAATTTTCCGATGTATCTTGGAACAATTGATTTATATCGGCAATACTCTTCCCCGTATAAATGCTCCATGTAAGGTTCTTCTAACCAGATAGTATATAAATGAAGAACAGGCATAAATACGATCGTAAGAACAAGGGCAAATCCTGAGCGCCCAACAATTGATATTCCCACAAGCAACAAAAACCAACCAATAAACTGCGGGTTTCTACTCCATCGGTATATGCCTGTAGTTATGAGCTTTGAAACATCCTGTCCTGTAGATCTACGTAGGGAACGAAATTCAATCATCCCTATTGGCAATATAACAACTCCAGTGACAAAGATAATCGAACCCGCTGCCAGGGCAATCGTCCTGTTAACCGGTATCAGCCAGACACTAAACAATGACGCCAAAATAACCGGGATATGATGGAACGCCCACATAACATACCATGAGCCTAGAAGTTTGTTCGTGAATATTTCTTTTTTATTGTAGGTCTCTTTAACCTCGAAAAAGACATATATCCCCAATATTATCCATATGACTATGGAAATACCCATGCCCATATACAATAACATCATTGTTTATCTTCTCTTATTTAATCTTTGTCTCGCCCGCTGCTGATCTGATTACCAGCAATTTTATAATTTATAGTCTTCTCGCTATTATGACTTCCGATGGGATGCCATAAGATACGACGATAGAATCATGAATAATATGCCATTTATCACTTTGTATGTGTGTTGTTACGTTTATTGGACGACACCCACCAACAATATAAGGATTTAGCTTATATAGACTATTCCATAAAAACTCTACAATACGTGAAGTAAACGTTACTCCATGAGTTAAACCGGCTACACACAGGTAACCACCGGGCACAAGCATTCTGTATGCTTCATTCAGTAGAGTCAGCACATCTTTTTCTGTGAGCAAATCAAGCACATAGGTAGAAATAAATCGATCGGCAGATTGATCTGGCAAAATTATTTTCGGTGCACCCTCATTTTTATAGCATTTTGCACGTTTTGAAAATTGTTCAATATTTTTCTGGCAAAGAGCAATCATTGTTTGACTAACATCCACCCCAGTATAATGCCAGTCATTTGGCAAAACGCGTTTTAATAATCGAGATGCCAATTTTCCTGTTCCACAGCCAAATTCTACTATATTTTTAGCCCTGTCAAATTTACCATACTCAATCAGCTCATTAATTGCAGGTTCTTCATAGAATTGTTTGTCCTGTTTTTTTCCAAACGAGTCATAAAATCTTTTTGCTTCATCATACGTCAGTATTTTCTCCTCGAATAACACTCTCATTAGAGGCTTAAAAAAACTGCGCCGCTTTTGAACTCCTGTGTATGGGATTCTCAGGCATATTAATTT
>CAZIJT010000202.1:0-4141 GCA_964539595.1 uncultured Thiohalophilus sp.
CTGTATTTGATAAACTGCAACGAATTGACCAAGGTACTGTCGCTAGCCCCCCCCCAGATTGGGATACACTTTACATGGTCAGCGGAGAAGGCCCACGGGTAAATGTGTAACCAAGACCAAAATCCAGGCCCCAGATATCACCTTCAATATCAGACTTAAAATTAATCAAATCAAAATGCCCAACCTTGCCAGCACTTATACTGAAGGCGCCGATTGAAGCGACTTCCGCTTCGGTAATATCATCAGATGACCGGCTTTTTTCTATTCTTAACAAAATGGTTTCCGCTGCTGCAAATGACTGAGCTACAAAGAAACAATTTACAACCAGGCTTACTAATAAGGCAAGTATTATTTTCATATTAGATTCGGTACTCTTGTTTGCGTTTACATCGTATGTTGCAAGCCTATCTCAAACCCTTCTTCATCGCCTTTCGTTAATTTCATCCATTTATTACAGCGCGAATCTTTTTTATCAGTTCATCTTCGGACACGGGCTTGTTGATAAAGTCTTTCGCACCTTGGCGCAGACCCCAAACGCGATCCGTCTCCTGGTTTTTTGTGGTCACGATGATGACAGGAATATGGGATGTTTCGGGATTTGTGGTAATTTGCCGTGTTGCTTGAAAACCATTTAAGCCAGGCATGATAATATCCATTAATATCAGGTTCGGTTTATCTTCTTTAGCGGATTCGATACCTTCTTCACCGCTGCTGGCGGTAATGACATTAAAGCCATTTATTTCCAGCATCGTTTTTAAAACGTGAGTTTCAGTCGGTGAATCATCAACAATTAATACGGTTGCCATTTAGTCTTTCCTTCTCTTCATAATAAAATACTCAAATAATATTTCTCTATCATCATGTCAGGCGATTCTTGATCACACCACATCGCTGGCATTCAAGCCTTTCGATACCACCTCCACCACTAAACTCAAACGTCTTGTCGATTACGCGAAAGTTATGAAAACCTAACCAACATAGGAGACGGCCGAATAATGATGATCGTTTTGACATATCATACTTCCCCTGGAAGAGTGTGCATGCAGCCTTACCTTCTTCTGGCTGCGGCATTATCAATGTTCCAACGCACTGACCGGAAGCGGCGAGCGCTAACTTCTGGTAGCGGAATGCTCTTTAGTCGCTTCAGATTCTCCGTGTCGAAAAAGAACCTACCTTCTTTAACCAGGTATTCAGAATAAGCAAACTGTTCTTCCAAACGATCCACCCATTGACAATAACGCGTCAGAGACGGGTTTGCGTCTGGATCGGTGGCAAGCTCTTCCAGTTCTATTAGCGGTTTTAAGATTTTGCCAATGAGTTCATCACGAATATTTGCCTCAAATATGCCTAATCCCTGCAGCTTGTCGACGTGCTCCCGTTGAGATGGATCGGCTTCATTTTCAACAAAGGCCGCAAAGATAGCGTTGACATCCCTATTCGTCGCCAATTCTTTTAATACATCAATTAGATCTGCCGGGTAGGTTTTGCAAAAGCTGCTTAATACCTGGTAAAGCCAATTAGCTCCTTTGGGCACCTGCTTGAGTTCTTTTATTCGCTCTTTAATAACGCTGGCTTGCTCAAGAATCGTATTTAATTGAATTTTCTGTTCTCTAATGCAGGCCTGTTCTTGAAGTGTCTTTTTTTGTCCCTCAAAACTCATATCGAAAAACCGTTGTCCACAAGCTTCACAGAAATTGGTCTCCTTTTCATCCGAGGTGACCACCAGGAAGCCCTTGCTGTGGGCCTGAAGGCAATCACTTACACCGCAATGAGCACGTTGATCCTTGAAGGAATAAACGGCCACGATACGCACAAAACGAAATTTTTTGGGTTCAACCGGCGATTCGTAGCAAGGACGACGGGTAATATCATCCCATGAATTAAGTGCTATTTTTTCTTCAATTTGAAAAACAGACACGAATTGATCCGCATGCACACACAATAAAAACCGGCCATTACTTTGTATTTGGCGATGCCACCTTACAGGCGGCCTTTGGTTGTACAAATCAGCTGTTTTCAGTCACTGCTTACAACTGTGCCGATTTGTCATGAATCACCTCCCGCAGCAGACAGTTCATCGCCTCTTCCTCATAACCGATGCCCTCGACAATCTTTCGCGCACGCGCGGAGAGGCGTCGATAGCCCCAGAGTGATCGCCGTTTGGTCTCGGCCCACCCCTCGCGCTGATAGTAGAGCGGCAGATTAACATCGAAATAAGAAATACTGTCTGCATCCTTGAGCAGATCAGCGTCGAGATCGCCACCCACCTCGTGGACCGTCACCAAGCGGCAAGCCTCGTCCACAATATCCCGCGCCACATCGCATGCGGTTAAAATCGGGTACAATAGTTCCGCACTGTGTCGGGCGTGGGCCACCTTGAAGGCGTCATAATCGTCGAAATCTGCACGCTTCACTTTGGTCTCCTCGATTGCCCGGTCAATATCATGGGCCAGGGCCGCCACCAGCAGGGCCTCGCCAGCATCCGGCTCCAGGCGCAAAAGCCACTCCAGCGTGTTGTCGGCGTGACGGGGATCTTCAGGCACGCGCGAACTGGCGATCACCGCACGGATTTTCTCCTTTGCGTAGTCAATGTTGTCCATCAAGTGCAATTCTCACCCGGCGCAGGGTCTCAAGATTCATCACCACGGCGATCAATACCAGAATGGGTAACACCATATTGGTTATTGCGCCGAGAAAAATGAGGAACACGCGCACATCACGCCCCATCCGTAACCCCGCTTTGCCCCCGGCTTGGACCCGTTCACGCATCAGGTTGTCATACTTGTCAGCGGTATAACTCAACATGAACGAGCCGATAATGGCCATGAAACCGACCAACAGGATCCAGCCGCTCACGTCCATCGCCAACAGGTGCCAAGTCAAACCGAACAGCAGAAAAGCATCCGCGTAACGATCCAGTACTGCATCGAACCAACCGCCAACGTCGCTGCTTTGATACTTCAGCCGAGCCACTTCGCCGTCACAACCGTCGATGATGGACGCGAACTGGGCGAGCACACCGCCAACGATCAGAAAAAAATACCCGCCCAGCATAAACAACCCAGCGGCCAGCACAGAACACAAAAACGAGAACAGGGAAATCTGATTGGGCGTCACATCGCGCTGCACCAGATACCGGGATATCCGCACGGAGAGGGGGCGGTTTAAATAACGTGCAACAGGCCCGTCGTTGGGCTTGTCACGCAGTCGTGTTAACAATGCCTGTTCCGCTCGCTGGAATGCGGCAGGATCATCCACATCAATCCAGAATCCGTCCAACAAGATTGCTTTGGCTCGCCCTTCAGCGGCCAGAATCCGTACTGCCCCAGACAGGGTTGTGTCGCCATCTTTTTCTTTGCTTTGCTCCAGTGCCTTGAAGATAGCGGGTGAGCACAGGAAGATACCCGTATCGAAACCATTGAAGTCAGCCAGTCCTTTGCCGATCTCACTGATCTTTTTACTGCCCGTCGGGCCATCATCTTCCAGCTTGACGCGGGTGACATCGTCCATGTCGACGAGCGGGTTGCCAGTATTGCAATCCACCCCGAGTACGATTTCCCCATCACCCAATGCCAACGCCGCCAATGATCGGACAAGGCTGGGATCAAAAAGGTGATCCGCCATGAGCAGCAAAAACGGTTCGTGCAAAATGTCTCGCGCCTTGAGTACCGAAAGGCCGTTTCCTTTGTCCCAATCGTCATTCACCAAAGGCGTGATCCTAATCGCAAGACGATCCGCCAGACGTCCCAGAAAATGGTTTATCTGCTCGCCCTGATGGCCAATAACCACAAAGAATTCATCCGCACCACCTTCCATGGCAGTATGGATGACTCGTTCAATCAGCGGTATGCCCAGGATAGGGATGAGGGGCTTGCTATCACCCCTGGATTGCAACCGGCTGCCCTTACCAGCGGCGATGATCAAGCACTTCATACCAATAGTCTCACTCACCCTTGATCATTCACCTTTGATAAAGTTTTCCATCATCTTAAAAGCTTCATCATCCGTAAACTGCCGTAGTGGATGTTTGCAAAAATAGGCTGATGGTGCCTCCAGAATGCCGCTCTGGCCGCGATCCAACGCCAGTTTGGCGCAACGAATCATATCAATGGACACACCTGCCGAGTTGGGCGAATCTTCC
>CAZIJT010000203.1:0-4104 GCA_964539595.1 uncultured Thiohalophilus sp.
AATACATGCTTAACGTTGCACCTATTATGCATCTGACAGGTTTTATTGGCAAAAATCGGAACAGGTTTTTAGTTTTCTTAAACCATTTCTCAAATTCCGGATGATCAGGCCAGGAATAAACCATGGCGCCGAACATGCCGATAGTAACGCGAGCTTTGACTTCCATGCCCGGAATCTTAGGGAATCGTTTTTGCAATTCCTCATATTGTTTTATAAGATCTACCAGAGGCACGAAATCATCAAAATTTTGCACATAGCTTTCAACCAAATGACACCAGCATAAATACACACCACGGGCGTCATTATTATCTTTAAATAATTCAAGTGCTATTACTAAAGAATCGCGCGCCTGAAGAGGTTTATATTGGACGCGACAATAGGCTTGCCAGTAAACCAACCATGGGTGCTGAATCACAAAATTTTCAGGAATGGAATTTGCCCATTTTTCTACCGTTAAATGTAAACCTTGTTGAGTAAGCGACGGTGCGTATGATTGAATTAAAGCCGAAAGCTCCGGCCAATTTTCAATATTGACATACTGGCGTGCAGCGGCGCTAATATTTCCCGCATCTAATTCTAGCTTCGCAGCTTTGTTTTGTAGTACGTCTAATTCTCTGGCACTATAATTTTCCATCGCTCTTTTAATTAAAAACTCCCGAAATAACGGGTGATATTCAAAACTATCGTCGATTTGAGAGCGCCGGATTGTTAAGAGTTGGTCTTGAGCAAGATTATTTAATATATTCTTCGTTTTTTCTTCATTAGTGAGTTCCCTGGCAACGGGAACAGATACCTGTTGTAAAAATGCTGTTTTCAATAACACCTGCTGGGTGGCTTCATCAAAATCATTAAATATTTCATGTGCCAAATAATCAAATAATGCATTTTGATCCTGAAAGTTGAAATGGCTTAGAAATCCAGGATCGGATTTCAAATATTTTAAGGTCAATATCAAACCTGCCGCCCAACCTTGAGTTAATTCATATAATTTTTGAAGTTGATTCGCATTAAGCGCAGCATCACTGCGCTCCACCGCAATATCATCACTTTCAGGACGATTGAATTTTATTTCAGAAAGATCAAGAAGCGTAAATTTTTCCGATGTACGGAGGCGCGCCATTGCGCCGGGCGGCTCATGTCGGCTGATTATAATTAATTGAATATCGACAGGAACTTCATTGGCTGCGGCCTGTATCACTTCATGCAATGGAATGTCTTTACCCGCCTCCTGATAATTATCCAGGACCACAATACTACCCGATTCCAGTTTATCAAACAGTTGACGAAAATAGTTGATGCTAAAGGACTCCAGGCCATACAGGTATTCGCTGGTAAAATTTGGAAGTATGCCTCGGTTTTTAGGGTAAGTCTTTTTTATGCAAAGCCCCATGTGATGGAAAAATGAGGCAACATCACCATCCCCCGCATCTACTTGATACCAGATTAACTTTTTACCTCTATCTGAAAGATAACTTGCGATCAGCGATGTTTTTCCAGAACCCGCAGGTGCTGCAAGCCAGATGATGCGCTTGTTTTTTCCTGTGTCAAATTGCTCATAGAGCCTTGGGCGTGCAATGATAGCCTCAATCTGAGGAGATTCAAATTTAGCTAGGTCGTATTTTTTCCGTTTAAACATATATAATCCAGTATCTTTTTTATCCTTTGCCTGCCGTATTATGCTTTTATTGCTTCATCAGTGCAGTCGTGACAGCGGAGGGTAAGCTGCCACTGGTAGAGGTAAAGATGCTAACGCATTTGTCATAGCTCGCACGCGCTTCGGCCTGTCGGCCCTGCGCCTGATAACAACGGATCAAACCCTGATAGGCTCCTTCAATCAGCGAGTCGATTTCCAGTAAACGTTGATAACACTGGATTGCAGTCTGGCTATCCTCGTTTTCAAGGGATTGAGCCAGGGCGGTGGTATGACGAATAAAGCGCAGACGCAGGCCTTCACGTTGATGTATCGCCCAACTAGCGGGTTCACTGGCGAGAAAATGGCCGCGATAGTATTGCATGAGTTTACCTGCCAGCTCGGCACTTTGCGCGGAGTCTTTTGTTTTGACGCTTTGTTCCGCAGGTTCAAATAATCGACTCATGGTCCAGCTGTCAACCCAGACATAGTCTTCATTCAAGCTTAGTTGGTGGTTTTTCAATAACAGTACATCCAGATCACCCAATACCCTGCGTAAGCGGTGCAGGGTGGTCTTGAAACTAGCCTGTGCCTGATCGCCCTCGGCATCAGGCCAGAGGGTATCCATAATCTTTTCTTCATGCACATCACGACCACCAAATGCCAATAATACTTTTAATAAATCAAACGAGCGGCTGCTCGTATCAACTGCGTTATCTTCCAGCAATACGCTAAACCGACCCAGGCTGTATATTTTGACTGGCCAGGGCCAATTCCCCCCGCAACATTGATCTTTGGGTGGAATCAGCCGATTACGTCTAATGAATTTTCGCAAATGATCTGCATCAATATCGAGTTCCAAAGCTATTACAGCGAGCGTATTGTATACATGATGGCACCAGATCGGCGAACAATAGCAGCCTGTAAATTTCATCGTTTCAAACGCAGCCTGAAGGTTATGCTGCATTTTTTCTTTTTCGCCGTTTAAGTGGTAGGCATACGCCAGAAAGCTATAACCCGGAAATTGATAAGAACTCAATTTCAATTCACCGTATCGGTCGTTAATATCTTTTATGATGTCAATTCCTTCATCGACTCGACCCAATAAAATCAGTGTAATGCCAAGCATATATTCAATGCCTGAATAGGGGAAACCACAGATTCGACTAAATTGTTCCGCCTCAGTAAAGTGTGCTAATGCTTCTGTATAATTTCCCCGTTCCAGTTCTGCTCGACCTTCAACATAAACAAAAAAACCGTAAAACACGTCTTCTGGCGACACGCCCATATGACGAACCCTGGCTAATTCCGTTATAGCAGAATCATGATCATTCATCATTAAATATGTATTAGAAATGTGTAGCTCAAACATACGATCAAAGGTCTTCACCCCTGTTGACTCAGACAGGGCGAGTGCGCTGTGAATCGCTTGCTGTAACATTTTAATATCTGCCAGCAAAACAGATTGAAGAACAAGGTTGTAATATATGCCAAGCTTGACGATGGGGGTAACATTGTCCGAGTTAAGCAACAGGTGCATTGATGCGTTTATTTTTTTTAGCTTTTTTACATCACCTTTCACATAATATACAAAGCCAAGGACAGAACCAATTAAGCCGTACACCTGTTTAACCGGGATAAACAAATAATAATATTCTGTTTTTTTTACCCACACGGGATAATCCTTATGTTCCATCCAGGTATACGTCATTGCTGCCGTCATATTTACGGCAACACGGGCCTTCAACTCCAGCCCTGGAATACTCGTTTCTTTATTTATTTTGTAAAAATGTGTAATCCAGGTTTTTAGCGGAGCGAATGTATCCCAGGTCTGGATATAACTCTCAATTAGATTGCACCAGGATAGATACAGTCCTTTTGCATCTCCCTTTTTCCTGAATAATAAATGGGCTTCTTCTAATAGAGAACGTGCCATAATGGGGTTATACTGGAGAAGGCAACTGGCCTGCCAATAATACAACCAGGCGTCTGCCGACAGGATTTTCTCTGGACAGGTTTTCAACCACCTTTCAACCGTTAGAAACAAACCTTTTTGAATTAAGTCATTGGCGTGTTTTTTTATCAGCGCCGCTAAATTTTCCCAGTTTTCAATACTAATGAATAGCTGTGCAGCCTCCTGAATATCTCCCTGGTCTAATAACAACTCGCCAGTTTTATTTTGCAATGAAACCAGGGCGTCATGATCAAACTTCTGTTTTGTTTGCTGAATCAGGAATTCACGAAACAAGGGATGATATTCAAAACTGCCATCTATACGATTATGCTGAACCGTCAACAATTGATGCGCAGCCAGGTGTTGCAGAATCCGTTTTGTTCGAGACTCCCCTGTAAGTTTTTTAGCCACTGATAAGGAGATACGTTTTAAGAAAGCCGTCCTGAGCAATACCTGTCGGGTCAGCTCATCAAATTCCGCAAGGATTTCATTCGCCACATAATTAAACAGAGCAACATGA
>CAZIJT010000204.1:0-4067 GCA_964539595.1 uncultured Thiohalophilus sp.
TACTGAAACAATTCCCGTGCCGCACGCGGCGATTTATTTTTTTCGCTTTCTCTTTTTGCTGAGCGCATGAGCTGGCGTAGATGTTGGCGGTCAGCCTCGGGATGTTGCTCGATCAATTCTCCCAGCGCACTATCCCCTTCAGCAAGCAGGCGGTCACGCCAGCTTTCAATCTGGTGTAGCTGCTGGGTGTCGGCGCGATAATGATTGGTTGCCGCTTCATAGGCGATCCGAATGGGTTCGGGATCAATTTTGCGCATCAATTTACCAATGTATTGCAATTGACGTTTCAGCGCACCATGTTGACGTATATTTTGAGCACTACTAACGGCATCGAGTAAATTGTCGGGCAGAGGGATTTTGGCCAGTGAGGCTTTATTTAGCTGCACCAGTTTTTTCCCCAGCTCGGTGAGGCTGCGGGCATCACGTTTTAGCTGAGATTTACTAACACACTCTTCTTCGTCACTGGATTCAGGGGTTTCAAAGTCATCATTCATTTGCTCATTATCGCAGAATCTCTGCGCGAAGGTAATGAATGATAGGGTTTAGGTTTACGGACGATGACCAGGCCAATGAGTCCGGACAGAAACAGGGTCAGACCGCCGGGAGTGGGTACGGATGAGACGGCAGTAAGATTATCGAGGGCATAGCCTTCGTAGCCGTTGATGGTTAGTGAGAATTGGCCAGAGTCAAAGTCTTCCGGGTGATCGGCATAAAACCCAAAAAAGGCAAAGTCACCGCTACTGATACTAACATCGGCATCGGTGGTTTTGGGTAAGTCGATGGAAAAATCGCCGAAGCTCAGAGTAGCACCGCCCCAGTCCAGATCCGCATACTCAAAACCGTAACCACGCACATTCGCCCCCGTATATTGAATTTGCAGGGATTCAAAGGTTTGCAGCGCCTGACCTTCACCAATTTTGGAGAAGGGGAAACTGGAAATGCGGGTCTTAGTGCCGCTTTCGGGAGTGATGATTATGCCACTAGCAAGATAGAGTCGACTACCGATAGCACTGCTGCTAGCCAGGGTGTTGAAGTCTTCGATGATAAAGTTGCCAGAGGCGGTGGCCTGCCACAGGCTTCTGTCGGTGAAAACAATGACTGCGGCATGAACGCCACTGCTGCATAGTAATAGAGTAAAAATTAGAAAATGAAATATTCCAGTTTTGGAATAAATAGTTTCCCTGTTTGTCATAATGCCATCCTGTGGTTTGAAATCTGTATTAATTTGCTGCGCTATGTTTTCTGTATCGGCGTGTTAGACTTATTACTTGAGGATGAAATATGAGGGGCGAATTATTTGGCTGATTCACCATCCCTGCCATATCGCATTATCGTCGGGCTTATGCATCTCAATCTAAAACGGCTAACCATGAAAACGGCTAACTATTTTCGTATTCAATATATCCTGATTTATTTTGCCAGCCTGCTCATGGCAGGATCGGCTTTCGCCCTGCCCGAAGCCACTCGCTGGGTTGTGGAGAATGAGCATATCAAGCTGGAGATGATTGCGCGCACACCTGAGCAAATGGCTGCTTTTTATGAAGCGCGGGGGTTTCCAAAAACAGCAATTCAGGAACTCAACCAGATGTGCTTTATCACCACGGGCGTGACGAATAAAAGCCGCGAGGTGATCTGGATGAAACTGGCGAACTGGACATTCACGAACAAACAGGGTTCGCTGAAACGCTTTCATCGAAATGAACTAAAAGCACGCTTACAAAAAACAGATCTGGCACAACAATATCTATCGACTTTTCGCTGGACCTTAATTCCGGAGACTCTGGACTATCGCCCGGAGGAACGTGAAGGTGGGAACATCGTTTTGCCAGGGACATCTGAACCTTTCAACTTGCATGCAGCGTTTGTCATGGGTGATGAAAAGACAGGCAAGCGTATATCCATTGAGCTTAATGATTTACGTTGTGCAAAAGACTAAGATGAAGCCACTAAGAAAATTTGTTTATAGCCTGTTATTGCTTGTTGTTTGCAACAATTTATGGGCAGCCGAACTTATCCCCCCCAAAGGGATTGTGACTTTACAGCCTCGTCCCGCACCAGTGCTGAAGCTAAAAGATATGGATGGCAACGCCTATGATTTAAGTGTTGCGCAGGGGCGTTGGAAGTTTGTACATTTCTGGGCATCCTGGTGTGGGCCCTGTCAACGGGAAATGCCATCGATTCAACGCATGCTTGAGCGTATGCAGGGTACTTCACTTGAGGTGGTGTTGGTGAATACCGCAGAAAGCGAAGATGCGGTGTTTAGTTTTCTGGCAAGTGTTGCACCTGATCTTAATTCTCTGCTGGATCATGACGGGTTGATTACCGAACAATGGCAACCTCGAGGATTGCCTTCGACCTATCTGGTCGATGCGCAGGGCAATATGCGTTATCTGGCCATCGGTGGCCGAGCCTGGGATTCAAAAGAGTATATTGATTTTTTATCTGCCTTGTTAACGCATTCGCGCAGGTAATCGTGTCTATGAATAACGTAAAAAAACATGAGGAATATGATCGAGATGTCGTTACCTTCCAACGCAGTTAAAGATAATGCCGACAAGCAGTTCGATAGCGCACAGTTGGCGCAAATTGTAGATGAAATGATCACAGAAGCGCGACGTCTGGGTGCATCGGCAGCTGAGGCGGGGGTCAGCATCGAGGCGGGGTTGTCGGTCAATGTACGCCTGGGTGAGGTTGAAACTATCGAACACAACCGTGACAAAGGGCTGGGTATTACCGTTTATTTTGGCCAGCGCAAAGGCTCGGCCAGTACCAGCGATTTTAGTCCACAGGCAATTCGTGAATCGGTCAAAGCGGCCTGTGATATTGCTCGTTATACCGAGGCGGATAAATACGCGGGTTTGGCGGATGCAGAGCAAATGGCAACAGATATTCCCGATTTAGATCTTTATCATCCCTGGGATCTGAATGCCGAACAGGCGATTGAAATAGCACAGGAGTGTGAAGCGGCCGCGCGCAGTTTTGATAAACGGATTACTAATTCAGAAGGTGCCGGAGTTAGCAGCCATGATGGCTTTCGAGTGTATGGCAACAGTCATGGATTTATGGGTATGTACCCCAGTTCCCGTCACAGTCTGAGTGTGGCAGTGATTGGCGAGCAGGATAACAAAATGCAACGCGATAGCTGGTACACGGTTTCAAGACAGTCGCAGAAATTGCAGGCGGCAGCCGAGGTAGGCAGACAGGCAGCACAACATACGGTGGCGCGGCTGGATGCCAGAAAAATATCAACCTGTCAGATACCGGTGCTGTTCGACGCTGAAGTGGCACGAGGCTTGTTGGGACATTTCGTACGCGCGATCAATGGCAGTGCTCAGTATCGTAAATCCAGTTTTCTGTTAGATCATCTTGGCAAAGCTATTTTTCCTTCACGCATTGGTATCGATGAACGGCCACATCTGAAATCGGCATTGGGTAGCGCGCCATTTGATAGCGAAGGTGTCGCAACTCGCGCGCGTAATTTACTTGTCAACGGCGAGTTACAAAGTTATGTGCTGGATAGTTATAGCGCTCGACGCCTGAACATGCAAACCACCGGTAATGCAAGTGGTACGCATAATGTGTTTATCAACCATGATGATTTGACTCAGGCGCAACTGCTTAAAAAAATGGATCGCGGTATTCTGGTGACCGAGGTAATGGGACAGGGCGTGAATCTTGTTACCGGGGATTATTCGCGTGGTGCCAGCGGTTTCTGGGTTGAAAATGGTGAGATTCAATATCCTGTTGAAGAATTTACCCTGGCCAGTAGTCTACAGAACATGTACATGAACTTGCTAGCCGTGGGCAACGATGTAGACACTCGCGGCAACCTTTGCACCGGTTCGTGGTTAATTGAACAGATGACTGTGGCGGGTGAATAAGTATTTTGTTGAGCGATGTCCAGCCTACAGGGCGGTGTGGGGAATGTAGGGTGGGCATCGCCCACCAAAAAATGAATAAATGAAAATAGACGGGCAATTATAATCTGCCATATCTTTTCTTGACCAGCTTTGCTAGTTCCTTTCTGGCCGACTATTTACAGCGTTTTTGGGGTCAAAAATAGAGTC
>CAZIJT010000205.1:0-4064 GCA_964539595.1 uncultured Thiohalophilus sp.
TCGCTCCTTCCATCCTTTCCGCTGATTTTGCGCGTCTGGGTGAGGAAGTGGATAACGTACTCAAGTCCGGCGCTGATGTGGTGCATTTCGATGTGATGGACAATCACTATGTCCCCAACCTGACCATCGGTCCGTTGGTCTGTGACGCGCTGCGCAAGCATGGCGTGACCGCCGACATCGATGTGCATTTGATGGTTAAGCCAGTGGATCGCATTATTCCTGATTTCGCCAAAGCCGGTGCTACCTATATTACCTTCCACCCGGAAGCCTCCGAGCATGTGGATCGTTCCCTGCAACTGATTAAGGAAGAAGGTTGCAAGTGTGGCCTGGTTTTCAATCCTGCCACACCGCTGGATATTCTGGAATATGTGATGGACAAAGTGGACTTGATCCTGCTGATGTCGGTCAACCCCGGTTTCGGTGGCCAGAGTTTCATTCCCAGTACGCTGGGCAAATTGCGGCAGGCACGGAAGATGATCGAGGCCAGTGGCCGCGATATTCGTCTGGAAATCGATGGTGGCGTGAAAGTGAATAATATTCGTGAAATTGCCGAAGCGGGTGCGGATATGTTTGTTGCCGGTTCTGCGATATTTGGTGCGGCCAAAGACAGTGATGCGAATACCTATGATTCGGTAATTGCCGATATGCGTGCTGAACTCGCAAAAGCCTAAAATACGGATTAGTTCAGTATGATAAAAAAACCGAAAATGGTTTTGATCGATGTCGATGGCACGCTGGTGGACAGCGTGCCAGATTTAGCTTTTTGCGTCGATGAAATGATGCAGCAACTGGATATGCCGGTACACGGTGAAGCCAAAGTGCGCGAGTGGGTCGGTAACGGGGTTGAGCGTCTGGTGCGTCGTGCCTTGATTGGCCAGCTTGATGGCGAACCGGATGATGCACTATTCGAAAAAGCCTACCCGATTTTCATCGACCTGTACGCGGAGAATACTAGCAAGCGTAGCCTGCTCTATCCCGGCGTAAAAGAAGGTCTGGCTTATTTGCAACAGACCGGTTACCAACTGGGTTGCGTGACCAACAAGGCGGCGCAGTTCACTGAACCCTTGCTTAAAGATTTGGGCATCTATGATATTTTCAGTATCGTCATCAGTGGCGATACATTGGCAAAGAAAAAACCTGATCCGTTACCGTTATTGCATGCGGCAGAATTTTTCGGTGTGCAACCGGCAGATGCGATGATGCTGGGTGATTCAGTCAGTGATGTGAAAGCGGCGCGCGCCGCAGGCTTCCAGATCATTTGCATGAGTTACGGTTACAATCATGGCGTGGATATTCGTGACGCCAACCCGGATGTGGTGATCGACTCCATGACTGAGCTAGCGGGTGTACTAAGTTCAGCCGCCTGATAATAAAATATAAGGTTCTTAGATCATATATTGGGTATTGCGCGAAATAGTTAGCTTCAGGTTTCATCATGAATGAACAGGAATTCAACCAACTCAAACAGCAGGGCTATAACCGCATCCCCCTGATGCGCGAAGCGCTGGCTGATCTCGATACACCTCTTAGTACCTATCTTAAACTGGCCAACGGGCCGTATTCCTATTTGTTCGAGTCGGTGCAGGGTGGTGAGAAATGGGGACGTTACTCGATCATCGGCCTGCCCTGTCGCAAAGTGATACGCATTGACGGCCATCATGTGCGGGTGTTCGAAAATAATAAAAAAATCGAAACTGAAGATGTCGACGATCCCTTAGCCTGGGTGGAAGACTATTATGCACGTTACCGCATTCCTGAGCTTGATGCCCTGCCGCGTTTTACCGGCGGACTGGTTGGCTATTTCGGCTATGACACGGTGCGCTATATCGAGCCACGCTTAGGCGACTGTCCTAATCCGGATCAATTAAAAACCCCGGATATTTTATTGATGGTCTCGGATGAGGTTGTGGTGTTCGATAACCTGTCTGGCAAAATGCATATTATTATTTATGCCGATCCTGAACAGGCGGGTGCGTATAACAAGGCAAAGACGCGCCTGAATCAGTTAGCCAGACAGTTGCATCACAGTATTCCAGAACGCGCCTGTGTTAAACCGCGAACCGTCAATGAAGAAGATTTTATTTCCGGTTTTACCAAAGCGGGTTTTGAAGCGGCGGTTGTCAAAGCCAAGGAATATATTGTTGAGGGTGACATCATGCAGGTAGTGTTGTCGCAACGCCTGTCGATTCCGTTTCAGGCCGCACCACTGGATCTTTATCGCGCCCTGCGTAGTTTGAATCCTTCACCCTATATGTATTATCTGGATCTAGATGACTTTCATATCGTCGGTTCTTCACCGGAAATTCTGGTGCGAGTGGAAGATGATACGGTTACCGTGCGCCCGATTGCCGGTACTCGACCACGGGGCAAAGATGAAGAACAGGATCTCGCGCTGGAGCAGGATTTACTTGCCGATCCCAAGGAGCTGGCGGAGCATTTAATGCTGATCGATTTAGGACGCAATGACGTGGGTCGGATTGCAGAAACCGGCAGTGTCGAGTTAACTGAAAAAATGTTGGTTGAACGTTATTCACATGTGATGCACATCGTCTCCAATGTCACCGGAAAATTAAAACCAGAGATGTCGGCGATGGATGTGCTGCGTGCCACCTTCCCGGCGGGGACGGTATCTGGTGCGGCCAAAGTGCGGGCGATGGAAATCATCGATGAGATGGAACCGGTTAAACGTGGCATTTATTCGGGTGCCGTTGGTTACTGGTCATGGTCGGGAAATATGGATACCGCGATTGCGATCCGCACCGCCGTGATTAAAGACAAAACGCTGCATATACAGGCCGGTGCCGGGATTGTGTATGACTCGATACCCGAAAATGAGTGGGATGAAACCATGAACAAGGGACGAGCGATCTTCCGCGCCGTCGCGCGTGCGGAAGCGGGTTTAGGGGAAGTACATAAATAGGATTTTTAACGCAAAGACGCGGAGTCGCAAGGGACGCAAAGGAAGATGATATGGATGAAAATGGAATTTCACGGATCATTGTTGGTGCAGCAATTGAAGTACATAGGAATCTTGGGCCGGGTTTGCTTGAATCAGTTTATCAGCAATGTCTTGCGCGTGAGCTTCATTTGCAAGATGTTTCCTATTCTCTGGAAATGCCGATGAACGCCGAATACAAGGGTTTAAAATTTGATGTCGGCTATCGACTTGATATGATGGTGGCGGGCAAAGTAATAGTTGAACTAAAAGTAGTGGAAATAATACTGCCAGTCCATGAGGCTCAATTGCTATCATATTTAAAGTTGAGCAACAAAAAACTAGGTCTCCTGCTCAATTTCAATGTGCCGGTGATGAAGGTGGGCATTAGGCGAGTGGTTAACAGATTATGATTTATAGTGTTTTTCGTTCTTTGCGACTCTGCGTCTTTGCGTTGGATTTTTAATATGCTTTTAATGATCGATAACTACGACTCCTTTACCTATAACCTGGTGCAGTATTTTGGTGAACTGGGTGCGGAGGTACGCGTGGCGCGTAATGATCAAATTGATATTACTGAGATTGAAAAACTCAATCCAGATCAGATTGTTATTTCGCCCGGTCCCTGTACGCCCAATGAAGCCGGTATTTCAGTGGAAACGATAAAACACTTTAGCGGAAAAAAACCGATTCTCGGTGTGTGTTTAGGCCATCAGAGTATCGGTCAGGCCTTTGGTGGAAAAATTGTTCATGCAGGGCAAATCATGCACGGCAAGACGTCGATGATTCATCATGCAAATGTGGGTGTCTTTTCTGGGATTGATAATCCATTTGAAGCTACGCGTTACCATTCGTTGGTAATTGAGAAAACCAGCTTGCCAGACTGTCTTGAAGTCACAGCATGGACAGAAAATGAAAATGGTGAGATGGATGAAATTATGGGCGTGCGCCATAAAGAACATACCATCGAAGGTATGCAGTTTCATCCAGAGTCCATTTTGACTGAACATGGACATCAGTTACTAAAGAATTTTTTAAGTTTATAGCTCGGCAATATTTTCAGGGGAGTTTTGCCATGAACATGCAACAGGCTATTAAAGCGGTAAGCGAACGACGTAATCTGAACGCC
>CAZIJT010000206.1:0-4054 GCA_964539595.1 uncultured Thiohalophilus sp.
AAATTTAACAGGGAGTCTTTCAAATGCTAAATCAATACTTACCTTTTTCACGTACGGCGCTTTCTCTCAGTCTGGCGGCTCTGCTGCTTGTTTCCGGCAATGCCTCGGCTGAATGTGGGGGGCGGATACCGGCGCGGACGGCCTTAATGGCGTCAACGGCCTCGATGGTGATTCGGGAACGAATGGTGGCAATGGCGGTGCGGGCGGTAATGCGGATGCCCGCACATCCCTGTTAACCCCCGGTTTCAGTATTACAGGCGATGTGAGGACGTCTGCATCAGCTAGCGGTGGTGCGGGAAATTATGGCGGGAGCGCAGGCCGGGCCGGCAGCATGCTTGAAAAAATAACCAGCAGCAGCGCATTAATCATAAGAACAGACGCCTCAGGTGGTATGACTTAGGCCAGTACGCGCGGTGTGAATAGCGCAGCCGGTACGGTGGATGGCATAGCAGCGGCAAGTGGCGGCAATGGTTATAACGGCAATCAGGGCGGACAGGCGAAGGCTTCAATGCCAATTTCATTACTGGCGTGTCTACAGTACCGGTACCGGCGGCGGTCTGGTTGTTTGGCAGTGGCCTGCTGGGAGTCGCCCGTCGGCGCAGGCAGTAAGCCGGGATCAGCCGTGAGCACATGAACAAAAAGCCCCCGCCCGGGGGCTTTTTTTACGCCTATTGCAGGTACAGGAACAGCGCGGTATTGCCGCGCACAATATTCAGCAACAGCGTACCACCGGCCAGCGAGGACTGTTTAAGCTCGGTCAGCGCGCGTACGGGTTTTCGATTAATGCTGGTAATCACATCGCCCTTGTGCAGACCGGCGCGGGAAGCCGGACTGTCGCGTTGCACCTCGGCCAGCAGGATGCCCTGAATACGACCGTAGAGTCGGCTGCCTTCTTCAATTTCAGCCAGCACCGCGCCCCCTAGTCGGGCATGTATCTTCTGACCTTCGAGCATGCGATGCGGCGGTTCTTCGACCCTGGCATGTAACATCAGAGTTTTGCCATCACGTATCACTTTCAGGTGAACCTCTTCACCAACTCGCAGCAGACCGACGCTGTTACGCAGAGTATCGGCGTTACGAACCTGACGCTGGTTGATTTCCAGAATAATGTCACCCGGATGCAGACCGGCGCGGTCAGCGGCAGAATCATTTTCTACCTGGGTGATAACGGCACCACGGCGGAATTTGATGTTAAACGCTTTGGCCAGTTGCGGACTCAGGTTCTGCGCCTGCGCACCGAGACGCCCACGTTTGACCTCGCCGTGGATCAGCAGTTGCTGCATGATGTCCTGCACCATATTAATGGGAATAGCAAAGCCGATGCCGACACTGCCCCCGCTTTGCGACAGAATCGCCGTGTTAATGCCGATCAGCTCGCCGCGCAGATTCACCAGCGCGCCGCCAGAGTTACCGGGGTTAATCGAGGCATCGGTCTGAATGAAGTCTTCAAAACCCTCGATCCCCAGACCGCTGCGGCCAATGGCGCTGACAATACCCGAGGTCACGGTTTGACCGATGCCGAAGGGGTTACCAATGGCGAGACTAAAATCCCCCACCCGCACGTTATCAGAATCCGCCATCGGAATAGCGGTGATTTTCGTGGCCTCGATCTGGATTATGGCAATATCGGTGTCAGGATCTGTGCCCAGCAGTTTGGCCTTGTGAGTATCACCGTTTTGCAGGGTAACCGTGATTTCATCAGCGCGGGCAATGACATGGTTGTTGGTGAGGATGTAGCCCTTTTTTGCATCAATGATGACACCGGAACCCAGACTGCGGGTAATACGCTCACGAGATTGGTTGGGCATTTCAAAGAAACGGCGGAAAAAGGGATCGTTGAATAGTGGGTTCTGCTGCACCCTGACGCGCCCAGTGGAGGCAATATTCACCACGGCTGGGGTGACTTTCTCCAGCATCGGTGCCAGGGTCGGCAGGGTCTGACCCTGACTATCGGTGAGCGGTAGCGCGGCCTGTGTACTGAAGCTCAATAGCCAGAGGCTACTAGCGAAAAGAATAATGTGAGGGGAACGCAAGGCAGTCAGCGTGAGCAAAGCAAAATCTCCAGATTTGTTTTTTAATTGAAAATAATCAGATAGAGCGATTGACCACGAGGCGACAACAGAAGTTCCCCCTCCCCTCTGGAGAGAGGGTTGGGGGCGACGCTTAACTTACCACGCTGATCTTGCGAGCTTGCAGTTTTTCCTGCTTGGGAATGGTGATTTCCAGTACACCGTGGTTACTCTTCGCGGTGATCTTGTCAGCGTCAGCCGTATCCGGCAGGCTAAAGCGGCGATAGAAGGAACCGCGACTACGCTCAATGCGTTTATAGCCTTCGTGTTCTTCTTCACTACTCGACTCACGCTCACCTTTAATTGTAAGAACGCCATCTTCCATATTAACGTTGATGTCTTTGGGATCGACGCCCGGAATATCGGCATGAATTTCAAAGGCATCGTTGGTTTCCCGGATGTCCACAGCCGGGATCCAGTCACTGGTGGCGATATTGCTGGTTTCATCGGTTTCGTTAGCAGGATCATAAAATCGATCCAGATCACGGCGGAACTGGCTTAACAGGTTCCAGGGTTCATAACGTACTAAGGTCATGATAATTCTCCTTTACTTGATTCAACAGGTTCAAAAAATATAGGCTTTGTGAATCAGTCTGTGCGCACAGCGATTCGTTCGCTTGATTACGATATAGGTATGCAGTAGCAGCGGATCAAGGGGGGGGCAGGAATTTTAAGGCGCTAATACAGCCCTCGTATGGCGGCAAAAAAGCCTTAACGTAAGTATATCCTAACCGGCTAAGGCGGATGAGTTTCGCAGTATTAGAAACACAATATATAGTAATGCGGGATTAAATAATTTACCGCCAAAAAACCGCTTTTAAGCTAAAAAAATAATATAACATACTGTAATTAAATGAATATTATTATACTACAATATTCATTACAGGATCTTGACAGTCTCCTTTTCTCCACCTAATATTTTGCAATAACACAATATCTTGTGTTTTAGGGTTTTTGTCTGACATATCTGCTATTCCCCTGCTTTTAGCAGGACAGATAGATGGAACCCATAGCCAATAAATAACACTAAACAATCAGAGATTCCGTTGGGAGGAAACACATAATATGAGCGCACGCGTGCATAAGTTGACAGTTACTCAGGTCGCCGATATCCCCTTGCAAGACGCATCGATGGATATCTGGGATAAAAAATATCGCCTGAAAAGCAAGGATGGCCAGATCGTCGATCAGGATATCGATGCAACCTATCAGCGCGTCGCCAGGGCACTGGCCGACGTCGAAGAACCCGAGCAACAGGCTCACTGGAACGAACAATTCCTCTGGGCGCTACGCCACGGCGCGATTCCCGCCGGGCGCATTATTTCCAATGCCGGTGCGCAGGAACACAAGCCCGCCACCTCCACCATTAACTGCACCGTCTCCGGCATCATCGAAGATTCCATGGACGACATCCTTAATAAGGTGCATGAAGCCGGACTGACCCTAAAAGCCGGTTGCGGTATTGGCTATGAATTTTCCACCCTGCGTACCCGCGGTGCGTATGTGTCTGGCGCAGGTGCCTATACTTCCGGGCCGCTGTCGTTCATGGATATCTACGACAAGATGTGTTTCACCGTTTCCAGCGCCGGTGGCCGCCGTGGCGCACAGATGGCGACCTTCGATGTGGGTCATCCCGATGTAATGGACTTTATTCGTGCCAAGCGTGAAGATGGACGCCTGCGTCAGTTCAATCTCTCCTTATTGATCACCGATGAATTTATTCAGGCGGTGCGAGGAGATCAGGACTGGAAGCTGGCTTTCCCACTACAGGCCAAAGAAGTCGAAGACGAAAACATCGATCTCAGCAATACCGATACTGTTATCTGGCGCGAGTGGCCGACCACGCGCGGCTATGTTGTCAACGAAGACGGACTGGTGGCCTGCAAAGTTTATCGCAGCATTCGCGCGAAACATCTGTGGGACATGATCATGACCTCCACCTATGACTTTGCCGAACCCGGTTTCATTCTCATCGACAAGGTCAA
>CAZIJT010000207.1:0-3996 GCA_964539595.1 uncultured Thiohalophilus sp.
ACTCCCGACCTTCGCATTGCGAACGCGACGCTCTCCCAGCTGAGCTACGGCCCCATATTTGTTTGAAATGACTGCGGCTATTTTAGCACTGGTGCAGGTTTGAGGCTACGGCAGGAGAAATAAATTCTTTTTCAGGCTTTGGCCAGACTATGACGTGACTGACTATGGCAGGTTTCACCACTGGCATTGTAGGTGCCCATTTGTGGACTTTGACCTTTTAATATGGCCAGTGCTTTTTCAGTGCGGCGGCGATTTTTTTCCAGAATAATGCCGTTGATCTGATTTTGTTTACGGCACTGGCGGGTCAGTGTTTCAATCTGCTGCCAGAGTGAGGCGGTTTCGTTGTTTGCCTGGGAGGGGCTGCGTTGCAGGTAAGCCATGATGCCGCTACTGTCAAAATCCAGGCCGGCAGCGAGTAAGACTGTGTGGCGTTCTTTTTCTAGATCTTCGATTAATTCAAATAAGCGATTTTTGTCGTTTGCTGCCTGGATAATGCGCTCCAGATCATTATCGGACAGTGAGGTATATTCATTTTCCAGTATTTGACTAAGCTGTGTGAGGTGCTCAGCAATGTCCCGAAGCAGAAGAGGGAGATTAGCGATGGCCATGACTATGCCTGGGTAGAATGGCGTAAAATCAGGAACGCAATGAGTTTTCGAAGTCGATCATTTTATTGGCGACTCGATCAGCATCGACATTATATTCGCCATTATTGATGGCTGATTTTACCTCGTTGACGCGGTTATTATCTACCGGTGCCTGGGAGGCAAGTCGTTGTTCAATGTCTTTCAGTCGTGCGGCAGTGCTGGTCAGGCTAACCTTATCGGCGGTATTTGCTGAAACCCGGCTGCTAGTGTCAGCTCCTTTATTGTCGGCACTATCAATCTGCTGGGACTGACGAGTTCCAGATGCGGTGGATCTTGATGAGTTAATGTTTGTTATGTCATTAGCCATTTCTTACTACTCCCGGATCTATGTGTAGATCTATTCGACTATTTTCGCTGTTTGACATCAGTCGAATACATAGATCGCTGTTTGGTTTAGCGGCGTATAATCTTAAAACTTGATAGCTTATATACAATCATTCGTTACATACTGACTTTAACCAGCCCGGTCGCTACAACCACAGCCTGAATTTCTCGCTTGCTGCTGTGATTTTTGACTCGAATAACGTCACCTTTGCGGCCATCCATCAGAGCTTTACCTTTGACGCGGATGGCTATCGTGTTGCTCGAAGCCATGATAGTTACTATTTCACCGCGTTTGACCAGTTTACGTATGTCCAACATACCGCTGGTCAGAATATCGCCACGACGTAGGCTGCGTTTTAGTATTTTACCTTGAACTTCGTTTGCCTCGGTAAAATAACCGTTGGAAAGTCTGGATATGTTCAACCTGCGAGATTCGACATCAGTGGTTTGCAGTATGCTTCCACGGGGTAAATTTTGTCTCACTACCAGCACCTCTGAGTAGCGGATGATAGTGATGGGCACATGGATTTTCCACATTTTTGACCCTCGGCAGCGTATGCCGAGACTACTGTGGCCGATAAGTCGGGTACTGCCGGAGTCGAATACTTCGAGAGCCTGATCGCACTTGTCCAGTTTGAGCCGTTGATCCAGATGTCCGATTTCATAATCACTGTCTTTATCCTGTAGCAGGTTACTCTTTATATAGTGTTGCACGCTGTTTCGTATGTTATCGATAGGTTCATAATCACGGGCGATAACATCAATAGAGAAACTCAGTAGCAGAATGATTGCCAGCAGTGTGCAATTAATTCGTCTGTAGAGCTTATCGGCTGAAGAAATTATTTCTTTAGATAACAAGTCGTTAAAAAGCCTAAATTGTGTAATGGTCGGAATTTTGACGCTTTGCTGTGAATGGAAATAAAGCATGAGTCACCTAAGATATTGAAACTACAAATAATGTCAGCACTACAAAGCTGTGGAATAAGCCAGCAAGCTGGAATATGTACATAGATTATGCAATTGATATGCCACAGAAAACCTGACGACATCTGTCAAGCCTGCATCTTTTTGTATTATCCGGGTAGCGTAATCCACTTTAATTACAGGTTTTTAAAGACCGGCGTGAGCTTAAGTAAACTCAGCCTTAGCCGATACTATTTCCGTAACTAGACATGATATAAGTGGAGCTGGGCATGGCAGGTATTCTGGAAGGTGTGGATCAGAGAACCAAGCTGGTAGGTGAAAATCGGCTTGAACTTCTATTGTTTACCCTGGGTGGGAAACAGCGTTTTGGCATCAATGTATTCAAGGTTCAGGAGGTGATTCAGTGCCCACCCTTGACGCGCATGGCCAGTGCAAATCCAATGGTTCGCGGCATTACCCACATGCGCGGTCGAACTATCTCTGTTCTGGATTTAGGCATCGCGATTGGCAAGAAACCGATTGAAAATGTGAATGACGCGTTTGTGGTTGTTTCTGAATATAATCGTACTGTGCAGGGATTCCTGGTTACCGCGGTAGACCGCATTGTTAATATGCGCTGGGAAGATATTAAAACACCGCCCAAAGGGCTGGGTGCTAATAATTATATGACGGCAGTAACGGAGGTTGAGGGCGAGCTGGTTGAGTTGATCGATGTGGAAAAAATTCTGGCAGAACTGGTGGGGGTGACGACTGACGTTTCAGATACTTCTCAGGTCGAAGGTTCACAAAACCGCCCGGTTAGACTGTTGGTAGTGGATGATTCCAGTGTTGCCAGGAACCAGATTAAACGAACCCTTGAACAATTAGGTATGGAATGTATTCTGGCGAAAAATGGACGCGAGGGTGTTGATACCTTGCTGGCGATGGTTAAGGATAATGAAAGTGTTTATGAACAGATTGATGCTGTTATTTCGGATGTTGAAATGCCTGAAATGGATGGCTATACCTTGACCACTGAGATTCGCAAGAATGAACAGCTCAAAGATCTGCCTATTTTGCTGCATACCTCGTTAAGTGGTACCTTTAATAAAAACATGGTGAGCAAAGTTGGAGCAGATATGTTTGTTCCAAAATTTAATGCAGAAGAACTCTCTGATTCAGTCCGTTCCTTGTTAAAAGATAAAGGCGTTACCCAGGCTTGACTTCAACAATAATTATTTCCCCCGTATCAGGATAAGGAATCTAAGCTTCGTGTCTCAACTAAAACTTTCAGACTCAGACTATAATGCTTTTCGGAAAATCCTGGAGGATGCCTGCGGTATTGTTCTGGGTGAGAATAAACATTACCTCGTGACTAGCCGATTAAATCGGTTATCTGAGGAGCTATCCTATTCCAGCCTTTCTGAGATGTTAGAAAAATTAGGCAAAGGTGGCGATGTCAAACTTAAGCAACGCATTGTTGATGCGATGACGACTAATGAGACCAGCTGGTTTCGTGATCGCTACCCCTTTGAAATGCTGAAAAAATCATTGTTGCCAGAATTGGCAAAACAGAAGCCTAATCCGTTACGAATTTGGTCGGCTGCCAGTTCAACCGGTCAGGAAATTTACACCCTCAGCATGACTATGCATGAATTCAAACAGGCGAACCCTGGCCTGCTAAGTGGCCGAGTAGAAATAGTGGGTACCGATATTTCACCAACAGTAATCAAGACTGCCCGTGAAGCCAAGTATGATGAGCTAAGCATGGGACGCGGCTTGAGTGAGGAAAGGAAGAAACAATTTTTCATTGATAACAAGGATGGTGGCTGGACAGTAAAGCCAGAAGTTCGTATGGGCACTCGGTTTACTGAATTAAATCTGCTGAACAGTTACGCCGCACTGGGTAAAGTGGACATTATTTTTTGTCGCAATGTGTTGATCTATTTTTCCAGCGAACTGAAAACGGATATCCTTGACCGCATGACCCAGATACTTAAGCCGGGTGGGTTACTGTTTCTCGGCGGTTCTGAATCCCCAACAGGGTATACCCGTGCATATGAAATGGTGCGCTATCCTGAAGGCGTAGTCTACCGACTGAAAAGCTGAATACGTCATTCTC
>CAZIJT010000208.1:0-3821 GCA_964539595.1 uncultured Thiohalophilus sp.
CGTTGACCTCGGCTCCCATCGCCATTTCGATCAGGCTGTAATACACATTGCCATTGATACGCGCCTCAGCCGCCAGCTCGATATGTGCCAACGCATAAACATCGCCAATCACCTTGCCGTTAATCACCACATTCGGCACTTTAACCTCGCCCTCGATGGTGCCGCGTTCGCTCAGGGTCAGGAGAGAATCATTACCCTGCTCAGCAATCACGCTGCCCTTGACGATGCCGTCCACATGCAGACCACCACTAAAAATTACGTCACCGTGAATCTCAGTATTCTGGCCGATCAGCGAGTCAATCTGTGCCGTCTGTTTTGGTTTTTTCTTCATTCCCAACATGGTTCTCTATCTCCTGCCCGCTCCAGTTGATGGTTTTCTCTATGCTGTTCCGTTTTCGACTGCGTGGAACAATGTCTATGTTGACCCGAAAAGGCGTGAAGCCCTTAGGCAAGGTCAAATTACCTTCCAGCTTTTGAAAATACTTGAATCGGTAATTCAGTTCCTTGACCGGCTTCTCGCTTAGCTGTTTTAGACTCAACGTTTTCGGCTGATTATTTATCAGCCCATCAACGTTTATCCGAACCTTGCCCGTAGCCAGTCGATCATTTTTCAATACCTGGGTCAATACTATCTTATAGCGGTAGCTGCGGGACTTTCCATTAGCTAAAATTTTGAAGCGCTGTAGGTGCAGGCCGCTGGACGCATCCTGTGGAGAAACAATGCCACGATAAAAAGCCAGCTCTTCTTTTAGCTCCAGAATTTCACCCTGCAAGACCTTTAGCGTGGTATCCAGCTCATCATAGGCCTGACGCTCAATTTGTGCTGCCCGCTCCAGCTGCACTTTTTTCTCGCGCAGGCGATCTACTTTCTGTTCCAGCTCACTATTGACATCCAGCAGGACTTGCCGCTCCTCGGTATAGGTTGCGCTATCATAACCTGCCAGATAACGGCCATAGTCAAACAGCGTCCAGCCACCAATGATCAAGGTTATAGCGCCCAGTCCCAGGACAATACGGGTCAACCAGGGGCGATGTGGTTTAACAACAAGGTTCATAGGCTAGATAAAAAACTCACTCTCGGAAGATAGAATAAAACAGTATCAGTAAGTCTGTTGGGCTTCGCATGGCTCAGCACCAACCTACATATAGATAGAGCCCTACCCGGTTAAATAATATTGAAAATGTTACTGAATAATGACCTATAACAGAACATCAAGGTATCATCGGAATACCTTGCAGGCCGCTGTCTTCAGCAAAGCCAAACATGATGTTCATATTATGCACGGCCTGACCCGCCGCGCCTTTGACCAGGTTATCAATTACCGATAACACCACGACGATATCCCCATCCTGTGGCCGATGAATGGCAATCCGACAGGTATTAGCACCGCGCACGCTACGGGTTTCAGGATGAGAACCTGCGGGTAGTACATCCACAAAAGGTTCATCGGCATAGCGGGATTCAAACAGCGTCTGCATATCGGCATCGCTCATAGGCGACTTTAACGTGGCATAACAGGTCGCATGAATCCCACGAATCATCGGGGTTAAATGCGGGACAAAGGTCAGACCAATTTTTTCGCTGCTCGCCTGTTGCAAGCCCTGACGAATTTCCGGCAAATGCCGATGCCCCGGCACCGCATAGGCTTTGAAGTTTTCGCTGGCCTCACCCAAAAGCGTACCCACATTGGCCTTCCGCCCGGCACCACTGACACCGGATTTAGCATCGGCAATCAGATTTGCGGTTTCCACCCGTCCATTTTCAATCAGCGGCAACAACCCCAGCTGCACAGCCGTGGGATAACAACCGGGATTAGCCACCAGCCGGGCGGATTGAATCGCCTCACGATTAACTTCGGGCAGGCCGTAGACCGCCTCGGCAATCAGCTCAGGACAGGCATGTTGCATGCCATACCAGTACTCCCACTCGCTCACATCTTTGATTCGAAAGTCTGCCGCCAGATCGATAAGCTTAACCCCAGCGTCCAGCAATTCGGCTGCCATGGTCATCGCAATACCATTGGGGGTGGCGAAGAAAACCACCTCACAGGCTTTGAGTACCGCCATATCTGGCGCACTGAAACACAGATCAACGTGGCCACGCAGATTTGGGTACATGTCCGCTACCGCCAGGCCTTCCTCGGAACGAGAGGTAATGACCTCAAGTTTCACCTCGGGATGTGCAGCCAGTAGCCGCAGTAACTCCACTCCCGTATACCCGGTGCCGCCAACAATACCTGCTTTGATCATGATGCCTGACTTAAAATTAAAACTTGCTTCGAAAACGCCCTGCTTTAAAACCCACAGTGGCGACCAGAGCGGCTAATGATAGTTACAAGTTATAGAAATATAAAGATAAATTTACCCAGGCCACTCTAACTCAGCAGGAATAACAACTTTGCCCGGTGCCAGCCACACATTATTTTCTAAAAAAAGGGAATAATTTACACGCCGTTGTGTCTTAAGTAGTTATCGGCAAGAAATAACAATAATTTGTGCGGGTGCAAAGCCCCACTACGAGATAAAAACGAAGTGTAAAACTATGAGCTATCTGAAACTGTTTGGCAAAAATCGGGAATTCATTCAAAAGCTGGAAAACATCCGCCCACGGCTGTTCCGGCTTGCCTATTCATGGTGTCATCAACGCGATCTGGCCGATGATCTGGTGCAGGAAACCCTCACCCGGGCATTCAAAAGTGAAAAGCAACTGAAAAATATCGAACAGTTTGATGGCTGGACTTTTCGTATTTTAGTCAATACCTGGCGTAACTATCTATCCCGCACCCGGGTGATGGAAAACATTGATGACTACGTCTTTGCCGAAGAACACACCCCGGAAAGTTTACATGAACAATATCAATTGAGTAGCTTTGTCCATTCAGCAGTAGACACCCTGCCACAGGGACAGCGTCAGGTGTTAACCCTGATTGATCTCGAAGGTCTGAGCTATTCTGAAGTATCGACTGTTCTTGAAATCCCCATCGGCACCGTCATGAGCCGTATTTGCCGCGCGCGCAAAACGCTGGCCGGTAAGTTATTTCAGAACGCAGATAATGCTGAATACAACGCAACTTTTCTGCGGAGAGTAAAATGAGTAATGATTTTTCTGATGAACGTCTGAATGCGTTTATTGATAATGAAGTAGATATCACTGAAAAACAGCAGCTTTTCGACGCCTTTCGAGAAGATGAAGCCTTACGCAAACGCGCCTGTGAATTACAGAAGGCTCATGATCTGGTCAAGCTCACCTACCAGTCAACCGAACTACCCGAACATTATAAAACGCCACTGCGTAACCAGACGTCTCGCTCATGGCTGATGCGCAGTATGGCCGCAGGCTTCCTGGTTGTGATCGGTTCACTGCTGGGCTGGTTCACTCATCAGCAGACAAGTCCGAGCAATGACCTGCTAAAACTGGCGCAGGTCGCCCAATCTCCCAGCAGCATCGCCTCGAACTCGGTTCGTAAAATTATGCTGCATGTCAGCACCAATGACGAATACCGACTAAACCTGATGCTCGAAGAAACCGAGCATCTGTTAAAAACCAGCCGGGAAAATAACGAAAAAATTCTGGTCGAAATTCTCACCAACGGCCCGGGGCTGGCACTGGTAAAAAAGTCCGCGCCGCCTTCCGGCCAACGTTTGCAGGCATTACAAAGCCGCTATGACAACCTTTCTGTTACCGCCTGCGCGCAGGCGATTGAACGCCTACGAGTTGAAAAGGGCATCAAGCTAGAATTGACGCCTGGCACCACCGTGGTCAATTCCGCATTGGGTGAAGTACTCAAACGTCAGCGCGACGGCTGGACATATATTCGGAT
>CAZIJT010000209.1:0-3800 GCA_964539595.1 uncultured Thiohalophilus sp.
CTCTCCCTATAGTAGGGTTAATGATAGACAGTTACACAGAAAAGTTTACAGCCTCATTTAAGATGATAAGGACCACTGACAAGCGTAAAGCTCTTGTCCGGGTTTCGATAGAAAATTCTAATCTGTGCTGTGATACATAATTCAGCATTGTTCTGCACGTTATACATCTGGACAGTTTTACCTTCGATCCAGGCTTTCTCAATATGGGATGCCGAAACTATTTTCAGCTCGCGCATGAGCTTGTATTGATAGACGACCTGCGATTCCTTTACGGGAACAAGATTTGCATAGCACTGGCGGAGTCCCACCCAGCCGGTTTTTATACTTTCCACTGTCACCGTGATTCGGTTTTGTGAATGCAGAATGCTCTCCGGGTTCTCCGGGCTTATGAAAACAAGCTCTCCTTCGTTAACGCTTTCGGCATTGAAATTAGAATCATCATAAAACTAGGTTTCCAGTTCTTTCTGGCTTTCAGGCGTCATTCCCACAGATGGCAACGCAAGGCTAATCCCGACAAGAATGCTAACGATATGGAGGTGGGTTTTTGACATGATGATGCAATTTTAGTCCAGATATTCTGTTGGCGGGGCAATCCAGCCGAATAGAACCATGAGAATTACAATAATGGAATATATCACTGAAATAACAAGACTTCTTCTTATGCTGATAGTTGATCGGCGTTGATAAAGCAGTCCTTCGCTGCCCCAATGTAGCAATAAAAAACCAAGCAGGTTGGTTAACCAGTAACCTAAAATAAACGCAGGCAAGAATAGTTTCTCATTGATGAGAGAAAACGGCCAGGCAAATACATATCCCAGCGGCACATTGATCACAAGGTCATTCCACCAGGACAAGGGCGAAAGAATAAAGCCCATAGTCACCAGTATCGAATTCGTTAAATTCTGCTTCATAAGCATGCAGTTCGCTTTATCCTGACTTAATATTGATTCTATATCGTAAAGCAGCCGGACAATAGCTATGCTTAAATTAGATTAATCACTTTTGGTGTAATTTCCCGCTGCTTGCAGCGAAAATCTGCAGGATGGGTAGAGCGAGGCGAAACCTATCGGCATGCTTGTTTGTGTGGGTTTTGCCATTCATGCTTCAGGACTTTACCTAACCTACAATTTAATACCCCGCAGTTTGCTGCGGGGTGGTTTATTAACAGGAAACTGTGAACATGGCGAGACTGACAAAAAAAATTTTCGTCATACCGCTATTGATAGTGGTTGCTTTTATGGGGCCTGCGGTTTGTGCCGACAGGCTGGATGGGCATATTATTCAACTCACCATCGAAGACGCCATTGGTCCGGCAACGGATGATTATATTGAACGGGCGCTTGAATCGGCAAATGAGCAAAAGGCCGAACTGGTGGTGATTCGTATAGATACCCCCGGTGGGCTTGATACAGCCATGCGCGGGATCGTTAAAAATATTACCAATTCTTCTGTGCCTGTCGTCAGTTATGTGGCGCCAACCGGTGCCCGTGCCGCCAGTGCGGGTACCTTTATCCTTTATGCCAGCCATATTGCGGCCATGGCGCCGGGTACCAATTTGGGTGCCGCGACACCGGTGCAAATAGGTGGGTTGCCGCAACCCAGCGCCCCTGACAGGAAAGGGGGCAAGAACAGAGATAAAAATCAGGACGGGGGAAAAGAAAAGAATGACAAACCAGAAACCATAGCCAGTGATGATGCGATGAAGAACAAGGTCATTAATGATGCGGTGGCCTACATCCGGGGGCTGGCCGAACTCCATGGCCGGAATCAGGACTGGGCGGAAAAAGCAGTACGGGAAGCGGCCAGCCTGCCGGCAAGTGATGCTTTAAAACTGAATGTCATTGATATTATCGCTATCAACATGGTTGATCTCCTGAAACAGGTGGAGGGTCGGGAAGTTAAAGTGCAGGGCCAGAAACGTAGCCTGCAGACAAGCGGACGGGTTATTCAACAAATTGAACCTGACTGGCGTAGCCGTTTGCTGAGCGTGATAACCAATCCGAATATTGCCTATATCCTGATGCTGATCGGTATTTACGGATTGATCTTCGAATTGTCCAATCCCGGCGCCATTGTGCCGGGAACCATCGGCGCCATCTCCCTGTTACTGGCGTTGTATTCATTCCAGATGTTACCCATCAACTATGCCGGGATGGCACTCATATTACTGGGGGTTGCCTTAATGGTGGGGGAAGCCTTTGCACCCAGTTTCGGTATGCTGGGTATTGGCGGCGTAATTGCCTTTGTGTTTGGCTCCATCATCCTGATGGATACACAGGTCCCCGGCTTTGGTATTGATACTTCAGTAATTATAACCTTTGCGGCAACCAGCGCCCTGATATTCATTTTTGTTATTGGTATGGCGATCAAGGCGCGTCGACGACCAGTGGTGAGTGGACTGGAAGAATTGACCGGCGGTACTGCCATTGTGATCGCTGACTTTGAACATAAGGGCACTGTGTCTATTCATAGTGAGAATTGGAATGCTATTAGCAATGTTCCCTTACATGAAGGCCAGCGGGTCAAGGTTATTAGGATCAAGGGTTTAACTTTGGAGGTTGAACCGCTGGAGAAGACAACATAGGAGGAAGGACCATGACGGCATATGCTTTTTATATTATAGGTTTTTTTGTTCTACTGCTTCTGTTCAGCGCAATCAGGATCCTGCGTGAATATGAACGTGGTGTAATTTTCCTGCTGGGTCGTTTCTGGAAAGTAAAAGGCCCGGGCTTCATTATTGTTATTCCGCTTATCCAGCAAATGGTTCGGGTTGATTTGCGTACTATCGTCATGGATGTGCCGAGTCAGGATGTCATTTCGCGTGACAATGTCTCCGTAAAGGTTAACGCGGTGGTTTATTTTCGGGTGATTGAACCTGATAGGGCGATTATCCAGGTTGAGGATTTTTATGTGGCGACCAGCCAACTTGCCCAGACTACCTTGCGATCTGTGCTGGGACAACATGAGCTGGATGAAATGCTGGCGGAACGTGAGCGACTCAATACGGATGTGCAGAGTATTCTGGATCAGCAAACCGATGCATGGGGAATAAAGGTCAGTAATGTTGAAATCAAACATGTTGATCTGAATGAAAGTATGGTGCGTGCTATTGCCAAACAGGCTGAAGCCGAGCGTACCCGGCGTGCCAAGGTTATCCATGCAGAAGGTGAAATGCAGGCGGCCGAAAAGCTACTGGAAGCAGCAAGGATTCTTTCGCAACAATCTCAGGCTTTGCAGTTACGTTATTTGCAAACGTTGACTGAAATCGCAGGTGAGCGAACCAACACAATTGTATTCCCTTTGCCAATGGATATGGTTGAAAACCTGATTAAAAAAGTAGAATAAATGCAGGTTGCACAGAGCGTTGAGATCAAGAGTTAGTTAAGGATCTGCTGATTAATTATTTTGGCCATCCTGCATTTAAGTTACTGTTTCTGCCTGAGACTGGCCTTGATAAATAAATCAAGGCCATTAATATAACTTGAACCACTAATGATGAAACCGTCATTATGGCCGCCTTGCATTTGCAGAAAACTCTTTGGTTCGTGGGCGGCATTAAAAATATCTCTGCCTTCCTGGTAGGGGATAATATCATCATCACGACTATGCGCCACCAGCACAGGACAGTTTATTGCCTTTACATATTCTTTGGTGTTGTACTGGAAACGACTGAGTAAACGTACCGGCAGGAAAGGATAAATGCGTTGGCCCATAGAAGGTACGGAACTAAAGCTGGATTCGAGGATCAGTGCGGCCGGTGTATGTTGGCTGGCAAGCCAGGCGGCGACTGAGCCACCCAG
>CAZIJT010000210.1:0-2099 GCA_964539595.1 uncultured Thiohalophilus sp.
TGGCCTGATGGTCAAACCCCGAACATGATCCTCGATGATGGCGGCGATGCCACTCTGCTGGTGCATAAGGGCGCTGAATACGAAAAATCTGGCAGCATTCCTGCTACTAAGTCCGACGACAACGAAGAGTGGGCGGCCATTCTCGATGTGCTGCGTCGTACCATCAGCGATGGTTCTGACAAGTGGACTAAAATCGTCGACAGCGTTAAAGGCGTTACCGAAGAAACCACCACCGGCGTGCATCGTCTGTATCAAATGATGGAAGCCGGTGAACTGATGTTCCCTGCCATGAACGTCAACGACTCGGTTACCAAAAGTAAATTCGATAACCTTTATGGTTGTCGTGAATCCTTGCTCGACGGTATCAAGCGCGCCACCGATGTGATGATCGCCGGTAAAATCTGCGTGGTGCTCGGTTATGGTGATGTCGGCAAAGGCTGTGCGCAGGCGTTCCGTGGTATGGGCGCGACTGTATGGGTGACTGAAGTCGATCCTATCTGTGCTCTGCAGGCCGCGATGGAAGGCTACCGCGTGGTTGAAATAAATGATACCGCCAAACTTGGCGATATTTTTGTGACTACCACTGGCAACGTTAACGTCATCAACCACGACCACATGGCGGCGATGAAAAACGAAGCCATCGTTTGTAACATTGGTCACTTCGATTCTGAAATTGAAATCTCCGCACTGGAAAAATACGAGTGGGTGGAAATCAAACCGCAGGTTGATCACGTTATTTTCCCCGATGGCAAACGCATCATCATCCTCGCCAAGGGTCGACTGGTAAATCTGGGCTGTGCCACCGGCCATCCCAGCTTTGTGATGTCAGCATCCTTTACCAATCAGGTCATGGCGCAGATTGAATTCTTCAAAGATTCTGGCAAATATGAAAACAAAGTTTACATCCTGCCAAAACACCTGGATGAAAAAGTTGCCCGTCTGCATCTGAAGAAAATCGGCGTTAACCTGACCACACTGAGTCAGGAACAGGCTGATTATATTAACGTGCCGGTTAATGGACCGTATAAGCCGGATCATTATCGTTACTAAAGTTCGCCGGTAAAATCTGACGCAAAGGCGCAGAGACGCGAAGCTCGCAAAGAAAATTGTTGAACCTGTTGTAACAACAGATTCAGCAGCTTAGTCTGTCTTCATAGACTTTGCGGCCTTTGCGCCCTCGCGTCTTTGCGTTGATACCTTTGGAATCTGAACATGGAAACACAGAAGAAATTTTCACCCCAGTTTAGCTTTGAGTTTTTTCCGCCCAAGACCGACAAGGGTGTTGAAAAATTGAAGCTTGTGCGCGAGCAACTCGGCGCATTAAAACCAAAATATTTTTCCGTCACCTATGGTGCCGGTGGTAGTACCCAGCAAGGAACGTTTGACACCATCATGTCAATTCGTCAGGCTGGCTTTGATGCGGCTCCACACTTAACCTGTATTGGTGCGACTCGCCAGACCCTGCGTGAATTACTGCAACAATATATAGACAATGATATTCATCGCATCGTCGCGCTGCGTGGGGACATGCCCTCAGGCATGCATACCAGCGGTGAGTTTCGCTATGCTAATGAACTGGTAGAATTTATTCGCGCTGAATTTGGCGATCATTTTCATATTGAAGTCGCCGCTTACCCTGAGTTTCATCCTCAAGCTGAAAATGCACAAAGTGATCTCGACAACTTCAAACGTAAAGTCGATGCCGGTGCGAATAGCGCTATTACCCAGTACTTTTTTAACCCCGATGCCTACTTTCGATTCATCGATGACTGCGAACAAATGAACATCGAGCTTCCCATTGTTCCCGGTATTATGCCCATCACCAATTACAGCAACCTCGCCCGCTTCTCTGATATGTGCGGCACTGAAATTCCGCGCTGGATTCGTAAACGGCTGGAATCGTTTGCGGATGACACCGACAGCATTAAAGCCTTTGGCGAAGATGTGGTGACCGATCTTGCTAACCAGTTACTCGAAGCCGGTGCACCGGGGCTGCATTTTTATAGCATGAACCAGACCGAGGCAAGTTTAGCCATCTGGAAGAATCTGGGCTTGTAGATTCGCTTTGCGGCGAACAATATTCCAGTAGGTTGGGCTGA
>CAZIJT010000210.1:2199-3755 GCA_964539595.1 uncultured Thiohalophilus sp.
CCCACGCGGATTCCGAACCTAAACATGTGGGCACAAACATCGTGCCCACCCTACATAATGATGATTGTTCATGGATAACAAAACGCTAATCAATCGCGATCTGCAAGCCATCTGGCATCCCTGTACGCAGATGAAGGATCACGAGACCCTGCCGCTGATTCCCATCAAACGTGGCGAAGGTGTGTGGCTGGAAGATTTTCAAGGACGACGTTACCTCGATGCCATCTCATCATGGTGGGTGAATATCTTTGGCCACTGCAATCCACGTATCAATAAGCGTATCAAACAACAACTCGATACTCTTGAGCATGTCATTCTTGCAGGCTTCAGTCATGAACCGGCGATTGAGCTGGCGGAACGGCTAGTGCAAATAAGTCCAGAAAAACTTAAGCGCTGTTTTTTTGCCGACAATGGATCTTCCGCTGTTGAAGTCGCCTTAAAGATGAGCTTTCATTACTGGCACAACAAAGGTCAAAAAAAGAAAACCCGCTTCGTTAATCTAAGCAATAGTTATCATGGCGAAACCCTGGGTGCGCTGGCCGCCGGTGATGTTGCATTATATAAGGACACCTACGCGCCACTATTGATGGAAATGATTACCGTGCCCTCGCCCGATTGCTACAACCGCAAAGACGGCGTTTCCTGTGAAGAGCATTCTCGCATCATGTTTGCGCTGATGCGCGAGACACTCGAACAACGACATGAAGAAATCTGCGCGGTTATTATAGAACCACTAGTGCAGTGTGCGGGCAACATGCGTATGTATGATCCCATCTATTTGAAGTTGTTGCGCGAAGCCTGTGATGAATTTAATGTGCATCTTATTGTTGATGAAATTGCGGCCGGTTTCGGTCGCACCGGCACCCTGTTTGCCTGTGAGCAAGCTGATATTTCACCTGATCTTATGTGCCTGTCCAAAGGACTCACCGGCGGCTACCTGCCTCTATCCGCCACCCTGACTACCGATGATATCTATCAGGCTTTTTATGATGACTATGAAAATTTAACCGCCTTTCTGCACTCCCACAGTTTTACCGGCAATCCATTAGGTTGCAGTGCGGCACTGGCAACGCTGGATATTTTTGCCGAAGATAATGTGATTGAAAACAATAAAACCTTAGCCCGAAAAATGCAGGCAATGACGGCCACATTACACGATCACCCGCATGTTGCCGAAGTGCGTCAGACCGGCATGATTCTGGCGATTGAAATGGTCAAAAATAAAAACACAAAAGAAAGCTATCCCTGGCAGGAACGTCGAGGACTCAAGGTTTATCAACATGCGCTGGCGAATCAGATATTGTTACGCCCGCTTGGCAATATAATTTATTTTATGCCGCCTTATGTTATTACTGAAAATGAAATCGAACTAATGGCAAAGGTGGCAATAGAAGGTATTGAGATTGCGACAGCTAAATACTGAGTAACTAAATTTTATGCGCATTTCCCGCCTTTATCTTCCCATACCTCTAGCCAGCAACACCGAGGTGGAGCTTGATGATCGCGCCCGCCAATATGTGCTTCAAGTTCTACGATTTAAGTCAGGTGCCAAACTG
>CAZIJT010000211.1:0-3740 GCA_964539595.1 uncultured Thiohalophilus sp.
ATTCATCTTCACTGGGCAGCAGCGCACCTTCCATGCGCTCGCGTTGCAGACGCAGTGCGATCACCACATCGACATCACGCAGTCCCTGTTCCATTTGATGAAACACATGCACACCAAGCTGTGCGGCCTGCGGCGGGATCAGGGTATGCGGGCCAATCACGCGCACATCCGGTACGCCGAGAATATTTAGCGCGTGGATCTGTGAACGCGCGACCCGTGAGTGCATGATGTCGCCGATGATGGCGACGCGCAGGGCGGTAAAGTCCGGCTTGTGGCGGCGGATGGTGAACATGTCGAGCATCGCCTGGGTGGGATGGGCATGGCTGCCATCACCGGCGTTGATCACGCTAATGTGTGGGGCGACATGTTCGGCGATGAAATGCGCCGCGCCGCTTTGCATGTGGCGCACGATGAACATGTCGCAGTGCATGGCTTCCAGATTGCGCAGCATGTCGAGCAGGCTTTCACCTTTCTTGGTGGCCGAGGTCTGGATGTTGATGTTGATGACATCGGCAGACAGGCGTTTGGCGGCCAGTTCAAAGGTGGTGCGGGTGCGGGTGCTGGCTTCAAAGAATAAATTGGCGATGGTTTTGCCGCGTAGTAGCGGGGCTTTTTTTACCGGCTTGTTAATGACTGAAGCAAAGTTTTCAGCGTGGTCGAGGATCTCGGTCAGGGTCGGACGTGACAGTCCCTCGGTCGTGAGGAAGTGGCGCAGACGGCCTTTGTTATCAAATTGAATGTCCTGACGCATCATGTGCCGGTTTTTTCCTCCTGAGTTTGAACCTCTAAGCTGAGAGGTTCCGGGCCGCTGAGTTTGACCTGCTCGTTAGCTTTAAGATCCATATCGATGCCGCGCACGTCCGCACAAATCGGCAGTTCCTGACCGCTGCGCTGTACCAGTACCGCAAGATTTACTGAGGCCGGACGACCGTAATCAAAAATTTCATTCAGGGCGGCGCGGATGGTGCGTCCGGTGTGCAGGACATCATCCACCAGAATAATGTGTCGATCTTCAATCTCAAAATCCAGTTGCGAGGGGTTGACCTGCGGGTGCATGCCGATGCGGGTGAAGTCATCACGATAGAAACTGATGTTGAGCGTGCCTAATGGCATGTCGGTGGCGAGTTGTTTGCGCAAGGCCTGTGCGACCCAGACGCCGCCGGTGTGAATACCGATCATGAGGGGGTCGTGAATGCGCTTTGCCTGCATGAGTTGATTCAGATCGTCGGCCATGCTTTTTAGCAGGGCGTTAACATCATGGCTTTGCGTCATTTAATTCTCGACCTTTGTGTGCCTGTATATCCAGCCAGCTTTGCAGAATAACCTGGGCGGCAATGTGATCATTATACTGTTGCGCGGTTTTTTTTGCGCGCGGCGTGCGGTTTTCTCGCAGCAAGGAATTCGCTTCCAGTGAACTGTAGCGTTCGTCCATCATTTCAACCGGGAGATTGTACCGCCCTTTGAGTTGATTGCCAAAGCGCCGTGCCGCCTTGCTCATATCCTGCTCACTGCCATCTTCCTGTAGCGGTAGACCGACGATGAGTAGATCGGGTTGCCACTCTTCAATCAGGTGGCTGATGCCTGCCCAGTCTGGTTTCTGATTTTTGCCGAGCAGGGTGAGTAGAGGGGTAACGGTGTGCGTAATTTCCTGACCAACGGCGACACCAATGCGATTTCTGCCAAAGTCGAAACCCAGCAGGGTGCGACTCACGCGTGACCGACCTCGGTGGAGAGCAGGGAAAGTTCGATGCCGAGCAATTCGGCTGCGGTGGTCCAGCGTTCATCCACCGAGGTATCAAAAATAATGCGCTTGTCAGCCGGGCCATTGAGCCAGCTATTCGCGGCCAGTTCCTCTTCCAGTTGGCCTGCGCCCCAGCCCGCGTAGCCCAGTGCGATAAGAAAATTTTCCGGTCCCAGACCATCTGCGATGGCCTCGATAATGTCCTGCGACACGGTCATCGCCAGATCCGGGTTGATTTCCACACTGCTGTCCCACTCGCCCAGCGGCGAGTGCAGCACGAAGCCCTGCTCAGGTTGCACCGGCCCGCCGTGGTAAATGGGGACATTGGTCATATCGGGGTCGCCCAGCTCAATCCCCAGTTGGGCAGCCAGATCACCGAGATTCATCGATGTCGGACGGTTGATTAACAGACCCATGGCACCCTCATGATTATGTTCGCAGAGAAGGGTCACCGTGTGGGAGAAATGGGGATCCTGCAGCGCTGGCATCGCGATGAGGAACTGGTTACTTAATTGTGAAATAAAGCCCATAGATAGAAGTATTATGCAGGCAGTCAATCGCTGCAAGTTTATAACGCAAATTATTTAATTAGATTGTCGGCATTGTAGATACGACTATTAGATATGACTGTAGGTACGACTTCAGTCGTACAAGCTCAAAGCTCCCCCCAGCCATTTCCCAGCCCCCGTTCGATTGAAATCGAACCTACAATATTTTTATTGCGTACCCGTACTCAGGCCGCTGCCGCTTTTGAAATACCAGACGCGGGGAATATGCAGCACATCGGTGTCCTTGAGGATTTCCTTACTTAGAGGGGGAAAGGGGGCGGCCAGGCGGACGATGCGTTTGGCCGCCTCATCCAGCACTTTTTGTCCCGAGGACTGGATCACCTTCATGTGATTAAGGCTGCCATCGGGGTTGATGGCGACATCGAGTAATAAACTGCCATCAATGTTGTGGCGCAACGCTTCCTCAGGATAATTCAGGTTACCAAAACGTTCAACCTTGGCGCGCCAGGCATCGAGGTAACTGGCAAAGCGGTATTCTTTCGCATTCGCACCGCGCACATAAGTACGCCGTGGAGTCACCTGATAGGTCTTTTTCATACGCTTGATTTCGGCGCTCATGCGCGCGATTTTTTGTCGGCTACGTTCCAGCAACTGGGCGGCAGTGAGCGGTTGCGCCAGATCGGGCAGTGGATCTTTCTGTGGCTGGCTGGTGGTTTTTTGCTTCGCCACCGTGGTGGTCATGATCTCCTGTTGGACTTTCTCGGGCTGGCTCAAAGGCGGGGCAATGGCCTGTTCACTGGCCGGAGCAAAGCCATCGTCCTGGGTTGGACTGGGATTGGAGAAGGGGCTTTGATCACGGGTTTTTTCTTCCACATTACCGCCGCCTTTTTGATTCGCCTGAGCAAGATAATCGGCATCGTCCGGTGCTTCATCGGAATGGTTGTGTACCAGGGTGATTTCCATGGTCGTCAGTGGCGGCATGACATCGTCATCAACAAGATCAAAGCTGACGCCCAGGACTATGATGGCATGAAAGGCAAGTGCGAAAAAAAGCGTCATGCCCAGACGATCAGCGGATGAAACAGCAGAAGGTTGAACGGCGGTAGTCACAGAGTTTTATTTACCACAGATTTTAATAATGAGCGGCTGATTATACCGTTGAAAATACCCAGCACCACGGCAAAAGTTAACAAAATCGGAAACAGTCGCCAAAGTCCGGGATGCGGAATAAATAAAAAATAAGCGGTCACAAATTGCGCACTAATGTGGGCAATGGAGGCGAGCAGGCTGTAACCCAATGGGCCAAAGCCACGCCCGGGAAGTTGAGAGCCAAACCAGAGAAACAACACGCTGGCCGCTGCGCCAGACAAGCTCAACATAAAGGTCGGCGAGAGAAACGTGCCTAGCACCAACGAACCCACCAGCACGCGCAAAAGACTCACCCAGGCGGCGGTGCGCCAGCCAAACTGGCAGAGTACGGTGATAGTAAT
>CAZIJT010000212.1:0-3696 GCA_964539595.1 uncultured Thiohalophilus sp.
TCATGCAGGTTTAATGATGACTTGCTGATCACTTTCAGCACAGGCTTCAATCTGTCCAATCCGGCTGGCATCGATATTATCGGCCTGCAACTGTGTCAGAGCGTTGTCTGCATCGGCGGCATCGACAACCAGCACCATACCTATACCGCAGTTAAAGGTGCGGTACATTTCTTCATCGTTGATATTGCCCTGCTGCTGTAGCCAGTCGAATACCGCCGGGGTTTTCCAGCTTGCGGCGTCAATATGGGCGCAGGTATTTGCGGGCATGACTCGGGGCAGGTTTTCCAGCAGACCGCCGCCAGTAATATGCGCCATCGCGTGAACCTCGACCTCGGCGATCAGTTTGAGCAGGGGCTTGATATAAATACGAGTGGGTTCGAGCAGTCGTTCGCCCAGTGTTGCGCCGTCAAAAGGCTGGTTCAGATCGGCGTTGCAGGTTTCTATCACTTTGCGCACCAGTGAATAGCCGTTGGAATGCGGACCGCTGGCGGCCAGTCCAATCAGCACATCTCCGGCTTTGACCTTGCTGCCATCGATGATGTTACTTTTCTCCACCACGCCGACACAGAAACCGGCAAGATCATAATCGCCGCCCTGATACATACCCGGCATTTCGGCGGTTTCGCCACCGACCAGCGCCGCACCGGCCTGACGACAGCCTTCGGCAATGCCCTTGATCACATCGGTGGCGGCATCGACATCCAGTTTGCCGGTGGCGTAATAGTCGAGGAAGAACAGCGGCTCGGCACCCTGTACAATCAGATCATTGACGCACATAGCCACCAGATCGATGCCGATGCTGTCGTGGCGACCCATATCCATCGCCAGTTTTAATTTCGTGCCGACGCCATCGGTGCCAGAGACCAGTACCGGTTGGCGGTAGCGATCCAGCGGCAGCTCAAACAGCGCACCGAAGCCCCCCAGTCCGGCCATCACGCCGGGACGTTTAGTGCTGGCAGCCAGCGGCTTGATCTGTTCGATTAGTGAATTGCCGGCATCGATATCGACACCCGCATCGCGGTAACTGAGTCCCTTGCTAGTACGGGGGGAAGAATTATTATCTGACACAAAAATCTCCTAACAAACCGGGATCAGAAACAGCATTTGCAAACTGATCGGTGCATAATACGCAAAAATTTAATTATCCTGATCTGGCAGTGAGAAGAAAAGGGGTCGGCGTCAATTAATTAAATTAAATGACGCCGACCCCTTGTTATTGAGCCAGCAGAAACAACTTAAAAGAGCAATAAATGGTATGTGGAATCAGCTAGTGAGGCACAGCTTGCACAGCAGTCGGCGAACTTTTCTCAAAACAGGGTGGCTGGGCTTGTGTGTTTTATCCTTGCTGGCGACGATTGGAACATCGTCAATAGCTCAGGCGGATGAACTCCCCGGCCTGTATGAAACCGAAGTGACGGTCAGCACCCAGGATACCGAGGAACGCAAGGCGGCCTTAACCGCCGGTATGCGTCAGGTGCTGCTGCGGGTGTCCGGGCGCAGCATCGTGCTGACCATTACTGCCGTCGAAGAAGCGCTGATGACGCCGACCCGCTATGTGCAGCGCTACCGTTATCGCAATCGTGATGGAGCAAATGGCGCGCAGGAGAAAGTCCTGTGGGTGCGCTTTGATGAAAAGGCCATTAATCAATTGCTGCGTGATAATCGGATGCCGGTCTGGGGGCGAACCCGGCCATCGGTGCTGATGTGGATGGTGGTGGATGATCGCCAGTCGCGGATGTTGCTGGGCAATAATGATGAGCATCCGGCCAAGGCGCTGATAGTTGAACAGGCTGCGTTGCGCGGCGTGCCGTTGCGTTGGCCGATGCTGGATCTGTCTGATCGCAACAACATTACTACCAGTGATGTATGGGGTAGTTTTGAAGACACGATTATTAAAGCGTCTCGCCGCTACCAGACCGAAGCTATTTTGGTGGGGCGGGTGTACAAGGCTTACAGTGGTAGCTGGAATGTACGCTGGACTTTATATGATCATGGTCATCGGGAAGACTGGACCGCGCGCGCTGAAAGCCTGATTGAGACGCTGATTCCGGGGGTAGACAGGACGGCGAGTATTCTGGCGCAACGTTTTGCGCAGGTTGAAAATGGCGAAAAGAATAATGCGGTACTGGTGCAGGTCTATGGCATCACCAGTCTGGCGGCCTACAATAAAACCCTGAAATATCTGTCCCAGCTCGCCGTGGTGACCGATGCGCAGCCACACACCGTGTTTCCTGGCAATGTTATTTTCCGGCTCAACAGTCGCAACGGACGGCTGGCGGTTTCTCAGGCGGTGGCGCTGGGACACACGCTGGTTGAGAAAACAGTGCAAATACCGCCAGCGGCTGCGCGTCCACAAGATCCTGCCGTCAGCTCGCCTGTGACCGAGATCAATGCCGATCTGGTCTATCGTTTGATTCGGTAAATTTTCTGTGAACGCCCGGCATATTCCCAATCTGATCAGTGTTTTGCGCATTTTGCTGGTTGCTCCCCTCGCCCTTTGCCTGCTCTCTGAAAATTATACGATTGCCCTGGCGGTGTTCCTGCTGGCGGGATTTTCCGATGCCCTCGATGGCTATCTGGCTCGGCGGTTTAACTGGACATCTGAACTTGGAGCGCTACTGGATCCGATAGGCGATAAATTACTGATGATGACGACCTATCTGATCCTGGGTTTACAGGCCTTGGTGCCTATGTGGCTGGTGGTGGTGGTGGTTTTGCGTGATGTCATTATTGTCGGCGGCGGCCTGTTTTACCGCCTGCTGGTTGGTGAGGTGGTGATAGCGCCGATTGTCAGCAGCAAGATCAATATGGCCTTGCAGGTGCTGCTGGTGTTTAGCTTGTTGCTGTCCCTGTCTCTGTACCCCCTGCCGGAAATCGTCTTGCAGAGCCTGATGTGGCTGGTGCTGTTATCGACCCTGACCAGCGGCAGTTGCTATGTATTTCAATGGGGGCGGCGTGCCTGGATGAGCCTGAGCGGTCGGCAGGCATGAGTGCCCAGCTACCGTTGGAGATTCAGCTTCGGGACTCCGCGACCTTTGCCAGTTTTTATCCCGCACAGAACCAGCCATTGCTCAAGGCGCTGAGTGAAAGCGAAGACACCAGCGTCTATTTCTGGGGTGTAGCCGGTGCGGGAAAATCGCATTTATTACAGGCCTTGTGTCACGAAAAAACGGAGGCAGGCTGGCGAGTAGCCTGGTTGCCGCTGGCCGAACCCGGCCTGATGCCCGCAATGCTTGAGGACATGGAGCAGTTTGATTTGATCTGTGTGGATGATCTGCAACAGGTAGCCGGCAACGACGAGTGGGAAATTGCCCTGTTTCATCTTTATAACCGTATCCAGGCTCGTGCTGGGCGGCTGGTGATCAGTGCTGCCCAGCCGCTGGCCAGCCTGCCGATCAACTTGCCCGATCTGGCTTCCCGACTGAGTTGGGGACTGGTATTTCAATTGCAGGAACTGGCGGACGAGGACAAGCAGGCGGCCTTGCAATTATGTGCCGGGGCGCGCGGGATTGAGTTGAACGACGAGGTGGCGGCCTACCTGCTTCGACGTGCGCCGCGTGATATGAAAAGCCTGTTTAGCTTGCTGAACAGACTGGATGAGGCGTCACTGGTGGCGCAGCGTAAACTGACGATTCCCTTTGTGCGTGAGTTTGTCTGAGCAGGGAAACGCAAAGAATTTTAATTTCTGTTGGGTCT
>CAZIJT010000213.1:0-3686 GCA_964539595.1 uncultured Thiohalophilus sp.
TAAGGCCGGTGGCCAGAATTTTATTGCGCGGTGAATAAAGCAGGTTGGCGCGCGGAATATGGGTACTACAAACAGGCTTGCATTTGCCACAACGCAGGCAGTCCTTAACCATCTGATTCAGCCCACCCAGCTCACTGGCTTCCAGAATCAGGGCTTCCTGTTCCACCAGTCGTAATGAAGGCGTATAGGCATTCTTCAGTCCAGAACCTGCCAGCAATTTACCGGGATTAAAAAACTGTTGTGGATCGACTTTGTTTTTATATTTCGTAAACGCCTCGACAGTATCTGAATCCAGAAACTGCATCTTGGTAATACCAATGCCATGCTCACCTGAAATCACTCCACCCAATTCTTCCGCCAGTTTCATAATGCGCTCGACGATTTTATCAGCGGCCTGCATCATGGCGTAATCATTCGAGTTCACGGGAATGTTTGTGTGCACATTGCCGTCACCGGCATGCATGTGAGTGGCGACAAACAGACGACTGGAACGCACGTCCGCATGAATGGTATCCAGCCGCTGGCGCAAGGCATCCATTTCCTGACCGGCAAAAATATCTTTTAATGGCCGTTCAATACTTTTACGAAAGGATATGCGCAATTCACGGCGTTGTAACAGGTTGAAAAAAGTGTCCCCCGCCTGCGGCGTAATCTCCCGTTCATCAGCTCCCGAGCCATCGGCTAATAACGATACGTGTTCCGACGCCAGACTATCCAGCGCAGCGATGATTGACTGCCAGCGTTCCCGCACCCTCTCCAACAGCGATCTAGCCGTCTCAATCTTGGTATTAAAAATAACCCGATGTTCATCACTATTTTCTTCCGCCGGTGCTTCGCCTGCCACCAGGGTGTATTGCTCCGGCATCTCGGAGGCAAAGTACGCCAGCAGCCTGTCGATAATCGCCAGCTTGTTCGCTGTCGACAATTCAATATTGATACGCTCAATACCGTTGTTATAGTCGGTCAGACGAGGCAGTGGAATCACCACATCTTCATTGATCTTAAAAGCATTGGTATGCGCAGCAATCGCGGCCGTGCGTGCGCGATCTAACCAGAAGTGTTTACGCGCTTCCGCGCTCACAGCTATAAAGCCTTCCGCGCCGCGTAATGCCGATAGGCGTACGACTTCTGACGCCGCTTGCGCAACCGTGTCCTCATCATCACCGGCCACATCGATGAGTAAGACCATCTTCGGCAAATCACGCCGTGCTACTTTGGGCGTGTAGTTCACCGCACGCACATAGCGTTCGTCGAGGTGTTCCATACCGGCGAGTTGCACCTCATCCAGCGCATCGAGATAATCTTTACACTCAACTATCGCGGGTACGGCACGACCCAGATCAGACGAATAAAATTCCAGACACACCGTACGAATATGCTGCGGCATACGGTGTAAAATAAACACCGCCGAGGTGATGATGCCATCACAACCTTCTTTTTGAACCCCCGGCAGGCCACCGAGAAATTTGTTGGTCACATCTTTGCCCAGCCCCTGCTTGCGCAGATCAGCGCCGGGAATTTTTAATATTTCAGCATCACCCTCCGTCTTAAGACCATCTGCCTGATAATATTGAAGTCGAAAGCTGACCTGCTCCTGCAAATGAATTTTGCCCAGATTATGTTCCAGCCGTTCCACTTCCAGCCAACGACCATCCGGCATCACCATGCGCCAGGATAATAAGTTATCCAGCGTCGTGCCCCAGAGTACGGCTTTCTTACCACCCGCATTCATGGCGATGTTGCCACCGATACAGGAGGCATCCTGCGAGGTCGGATCGACGGCAAACATATAGCCATTCTCTTCAGCACAATCGGAAACCCGCCGAGTCACCACCCCGGCTTCGGCACGAATCACCGTGACTAATTGAGTTTTGTTATCCGCTATTGATAACTGACGTTGCTCTACGCCAGACAGGGCTTCGAGCTTTTCGGTATTGATCACCGCCGAGTTTTGGTTCAGCGGTACCGCACCACCGGTATACCCCGTGCCCCCACCTCGAGGGATCATCTGCACCCCCAGTTTCAAACAGGCGGCGACGATCTTTTGCACCTCAGCTTCACTATCGGGATTGATCACTACCAGCGGATATTCCACCCGCCAGTCCGACGCGTCGGTGACATGACTGACGCGTGCCAGACCATCAAAACAAATATTATCGGCGTGAGTAATTTTATTCAGGCCTTTGAATACCTTGTTGCGCAGACGTAGTTGCTCCGGGAACCAGGCTTCAAATTTATTCACCGCTCCGCGTGTGCGGCCACTGAGTTTCAGCGCCAGTTCATTATTGTTCGCGCGCGCCTCAACCTGCGTTAGACGATGACGCAATGCATCGATCAGCGCCGCACGACGTTTATGATTGCTGAGCAGATCATCCTGAATAAACGGGTTGCGCGTCACCACCCACATATCCCCCAGAATCTCGAACAACATCCGCGCTGAACGCCCAGTTACCCGTTCGTCACGCAGGGTATTAAGAACCTCCCACATTTCCTCACCCAAAAACCGAATGACGATTTCACGGTCAGAAAAAGAAGTGTAGTTATAGGGGATTTCGCGGATTCGAGCAGTCATGGAAATAAAAGTAGCTAGGGGCGAGTGGCTAGAGATGAGGGACAAGATACAGGAAACAGTGGACAATTTGTAGGTGCGGCTTCAGCCGTACGTATACGTATGAGCCCATGTACGGCTGAAGCCGTACCTACAAAATATAAATAATCACCGCATAGCGCAAGGTTTTTCCCAGCGCAATAAATACAAGACTGAGAAAAAAATTCATTTTCAACCAGCCCGCCACCAGACACAGGGGATCGCCCACTATCGGTAACCATGACAATGACAACACGGGCGTTCCCCAGCGTTGCAAATAATGGAATGCACGCTGGTGCTTTGGGCTTAGTTTTCGCAGTGGGTATTTCCAGGCAATCAGTCGCCCCAGCCCCCATGAAGACAGACCACCCAGCGTATTGCCAAGCGATGCCACCACTAACAATAAAGCCGGTGAATAATGTGCAGAGGCATTTAGATAAAGCAGCACCGCTTCCGAACCACCGGGGAACAGAGTGGAAGAAATGAATGCGCTAGTGAATAGAGTCCAGAGAGATAAATCCATGAGAATCAGGGTAACGGGGAAAAGAGCCGTTCTCTTTTATCTTGTATCTGCCCCAATAAAAAACGGGACCCAAAGGTCCCGTTTAATCAGTGCTAGATGATTATTACTACATCATCTTTCAAGTCGCTTTGCTTAGAAAGAAACCTGATACTGAACCAGAATGGCGTCATCGGTGTAATTATTAGCAACACCATTATAAGCCGTACCAGCTACATCTGAACCACCATTCGTTGTATCACCACTAGCGACAACGTAGTTCAGTTGCAGACGACCATTGGTCTTATTGCTACCCAAGAAGAGGTTGGCACCCAGGAAGGTGTTACCCAAGTCAGTGCTTGTGCCTGCAGCAGGAGTATTGCTGGCCTGGTAGTGACGAATTACACCTTCAAACATCTTGCTGAACTGATAACCGAAGTGCAGGAGATAGACATCTTCTTTAGTGTTAGTTACATTTCCGACATTGTCACCGGTGATATATTCGAACTTACCGGTAATCGGGCCACGCTTGTATGCCATCGCGAAGTCAATGACGTCATAATCACTGAGCCCTACAACACTGGTGGCACTAGAGCCATA
>CAZIJT010000214.1:0-3650 GCA_964539595.1 uncultured Thiohalophilus sp.
TCATTAATTCGGCATCAAACATTACATCGGAATCAGCAATAGGAAAGTCTTGTGGGATAGCGACATACCTCATCTGTGCATCAAATTCAGGACGCTGATTAATAAGGTTAACAAAAGTCTCCGAATTCTGAATACTCTGAAGTGTAGAGGCTCGGAGAAGTGTATTCAGACTACGTGCAGCTATTGATGTCCACCTTGGCCGAACAACTTTAGTGTCTGTCAATAATTTTTGATTAACAATAATCCACACTCGAATTTTTATCGGCTTCTTTGATTTAACGGTATTTAATGTCTTTTTTTCAGAAGTATATGCCCAACTACGATCATCCATTCCACCAACCATCTGCATTGTCGCGCCACCATCTACATATAAATGATTATCAATTATTGCTGGTGGAAACAGACCGGGTATTGCTGTAGATGCAGATAATATGGTTACTATTTGTTTTGCCGCATCTTCTGTCGGTACGTTTGATGCAATTTGAGCCAGGTCCCACACGCGTAACATGCCATAATCCATATTTGTAGCGCCGACCAATAATTGTCGATTTTCAGTAGCACCTTCTTTTATACGTTCGACCATATTTTCAGTAATGACTGACTGAATCGTTTCATGCAACTTCAAAACATCATATAAAGAAACATTGCCAGGTAAATATGGAATAATACCTCGCTCTCTAACCCAATCAGATCCGGGATTTTCATATAACGAAATAATATCGTCGTATGCCTCTTCAGTACCGATAAATGCAAAAGGCGCAATTAACGAACCGGTACTAATACCGCTTATAGAATCAAATTGAGGCCGTTTACCGTTCGCTTCATTTACCTCGCCCCAGCCTTTAAGAAAACCAGCACCAAATGCACCGAAAGCCCCTCCACCAGAAAGAACAAGCATATCAAAACTTTGTGGTTCAACATTATCCGTTAATTGAGCGTTTTTATATTCTTGCGTTATGCGCACTTCTGCATTGTTAGAAAATTCTTCTATCTCTGTTTGATATGACCGAATAAATTCCTGTCGTCCGTCAGCAAGTTCCTGCTCTGTGATTGACCTTAGAGGTGGTGTTTGGCAAGCCGATAAAGATATCAGTATGACACCCAGCAAAACAAAACCTGAACCTTTAGATATTTGATATATGTTCATGCTAAATCCTCTCCTGTGTCATACCGACGAACGATGGCGCGGTACTGAAAGGATTGACAATGGGAACCAGAGCCGCAATAACCAGTATTACGTAGTTCATTAGTTGAAATGCAAAATCCATAATTTTATCCTGATAGTCGAGTTTTATAATAGTTCTAGTATCAAACCTGTTCGGGTTATTTTAACTGAACAGTCGGTTGAGCAGTGAGAAATCATTAATGCTATCAAGTTACAACCAGTCGGTGAGTTTTACACCAACACCAAACCGTTGTACACGTTGATTATAATAAATAAGGCTTTCGCCGTAACCATTGAAGTATTCAACGTATCCGCGTAAATGTTTAAGTAGTGGAAATGACCAACCTAATTGAATCGCCCCCTTATTATCACTACGCAAATTATTACGCAAGGTTATGTTGCCGGGGCAGTTTCCACAGCAGGCCTAAACCGCCATAACCCATGTATTTTTCGATATTCGGATTATCATCACCAGCAATATCAGTGGGTGACTGTTTTTCATCTTCAGGTATTCGCCACCATACTCTTGCATTCCAGACAAGATCACCAGAAGTCATGACAATTCCACCAACTATTCTGTTCCAGCTGCGTGACAATATTCCAGCCTGACCGTTTGATTGATGATTAAGTGACATAGTTTCTCTCTTTTGTTGATTGAGTGTAATTTCAGAATTTTGACTGACTTCCTTATCTACCAACTGCCGCCCAGGGCCATGTATAAATTTATACGCTGTTCCAGTTGTAACCGTTTAGTGGAGAGCAGGTTACTTTCAGCAGCAATAGCCTGCTGTTGAATTTGCAAGGCGTCCAGTAACTCGGTTTCACCTTCTTTATAGCGCAGTTCGGCGATGCGATAAGCTTTGCTGCTATGGCGTTGCACCTCGTTTAAGGCTGTTTCTCGATTTGCCAGAACACGCCCCTTATCCAGGTTATTTTCCACTTCAGAAAAAGCCGTCAGGGCTTTTTGTGCATAGTTTGATATCGCCTGTTTTTGTTCTACGGTAGCGATTTCAACATCAATTTTTCGTTTGCCGCCATCAAATAAGGGCGCCACCAAATTTGCGCCCAGTTGCCAAATGACGTTGGCGGGGTCGAGTACATCCGATAGTGAAGTGGATGTACCGCTCAGCGTCGTGGTGAGTGAAAACCTTGGCAATCGTGCAGCCCTTGCCTGATCCGTGGCATCGAATGCCGATGCTATCTTCCGTTCAGCTGAAACAATATCAGGACGGCGTTCCAGAATTTCGGAAGGTACGCCCGCCGGAGGCGAGGGTGGCAGGGCAGGTAACACATTGGTTATTTCCAGAGCTGCATTGGGATAGCGTCCGAGTAACACTTCTAATGCCCGGACTGCATCACGCTGAGAACCTTCAATCGTAATCAATTGTTCTTTAGCAGATGCTAGGTTAGCGCTATTTAACGCAACATCCTGTGCAGAAGACAGGCCATTGTCGTACTTGACCTGGGTGATACGCATGGTTTCCGTAAGAATCTTTAGATTGTTGCGGTTGATATTCGTTTGCAGTTTTGCTTCGATCACCTTGAAGTAGGTTTTTGCAATATTGGCGCTTAAAGAATGCTGGGCAAAAATATAGTCCGCTTTTGCTGCCTGAGATCGAGCGTCGGCTGCGTGAACACCTGCACGAAATCGTCCCCAGACATCCAGTTCCCAATTGGCTTGCAATCCGACTGAAACGTTACTATTAGATGAACCTCCCTCGACACTACCCGATTGAGTTCTGCCCAGGGACAGGTCAGCGGTAGGTTTGAGTGCGGCGCCGGACTGTTTGGCTAACAGCCAGGCCTTGTCCATATTACCCGCCGCCACCTGCAAATCGATATTATTGGCTTTACCTTCTTCGATCAGCCTGAGCATTTGAGAATCGTTAAAACTTTCCAGCCATCGGGTTGGGATTTGTACCTGTTTTGCTACTTCGGAAGCCCATTCAGCGGGTGATTTTATTGACTCGTCTACAGCCTTTTCAATAGCCTGTTCGCGTTGCTCCGTATTCATTGGCGTGGCACAGGATGCAAGTAAAAATGTGGCCATTAAAAAGGCAGGGTTAACTATTTTCATGATGCAGTCTCCGTGGCATTTACTTTCATAAACGTGGCATACAATACCGGAACGATAATCAATGTTAATAAGGTGGCAAAGCTAAGTCCAAATACAATTACCACAGCCATAGATTGGAAAAAGGCATCAAAAAACAGAGGGATCACGCCGAGCACTGTCGTTAAAGTACCCATCATTACCGGCCGTACTCTGCTGGTGGCAGCCTCAACAACGGCATCAAACCGCGCTTTACCACTTTCAATTTCAAAATCCATTTGATCGACCAGAACAATCGCATTTTTTATGAGCAGTCCTGACAATGAAAGAATGCCAAGTATGCCCATAAATTCTAGCGGGATGCCTGTCACCACCAGACCAAACACCACGCCAATAAACAGGCCGGGGACAACCAGCCAGATCACCAGTGGC
>CAZIJT010000215.1:0-3626 GCA_964539595.1 uncultured Thiohalophilus sp.
GATTAAATCGATAACGCAGGGTAAGCGGTACCTACCCCAGCGTTCTATTTATCTTCCGGGTGAATGCGCTCGACCGAACGGAATCCCTGTGGCAACTTATGCCCGCGCTGGGCCCGTTCACCTTCAAAGTTTTCCATGTCTGCCGTTTTCAATACCTTGTGTCGTTTACCGGAGTGGATCACTAAATAATCATCCTGCTCGATCACGGTAATAGCGGTGACAAATTCTTCCCGCAATTTTGCTTTGGCTGAGGGAATATTAATAATCTTCACACCTTTGCCTTTCGGCATCTGTGGTAATTCCTCGATGTGATGAATCAGCAACCGACCTTCATTGGTCACTACAGCAATCCAGTGGGTTTCCATATCCGTGACTGGCACGGGCGGCAAAACTTTTGCTCCGGCGGCGACTTTTAACATCGCCTTACCTTTTTTGTTCTTGGTGATCATATCTTCCAGACGACCGACAAAACCATAGCCGAAGTCAGTTGCCAGCAAATATAATTGCGAAGCATCACCGCTCATCACGCCACAGAAAGTCGCGCCACTGATCGGTGTCAGGCGACTGGTTAGCGGTTCACCCTGACCTCGTGCCGACGGCAGGGTATGCGCAGGGAGTGAATAGGTTCGCCCGGTGGAATCTATAAACACGGCAAGTTGATTAGTCTTGCCGCGTGAACAATCAAGCCAACTATCTCCTGATTTATAATTTAAGCTCAGAGGATCAACTTCATGACCTTTGGCGGCGCGCACCCAGCCTTTTTCTGAAACAATAATAGTGATCGGATCAGCGCTGATTAAATCCGTTTCACTCATCGCCTGAGCGGCATCACGAGCCACGATAGGTGAACGACGATCATCGCCATGTTCGTCGAGCACGGCTTCCAGTTCCTTACGGATCAGGGTTTTCAGGCGCTGTTTTGATGACAGCGTTTTTTCCAGAGCGTCACGTTCTTCACTGAGTTCTTTCTGCTCGGCACGAATACTCATTTCTTCGAGTCTGGCCAGATGCCGCAGTTTTAATTCCAGAATCGCTTCAGCCTGCTCATCACTGAGCTTGAAGCGTTTCATCAAGGCCGGTTTGGGTTTTTCGCTTTCACGAATAATACGAATAACTTCATCGATATTAAGATACGCAATCAGCAAACCATCGAGTAGATGCAGCCGCGTAGTAATTTTATCTAACCGATGTTGCAAGCGTCGACGCACGGTTTCAGTACGGAATACCAACCATTCAGTTAGTAATTTTGCAAGGTTCCTGACTGCCGGACGACCATTCAGACCGATCATGTTCATATTGATGCGGTAGCTGCGTTCCAGATCGGTGGTCGCAAACAGATGCGTCATTAACTCATCGGCATCGATTCGGTTTGAGCGAGGAATGATCACCAGCCGGGTCGGATTTTCATGATCCGATTCGTCACGAATATCCACCACCATTGGTAATTTTTTCGCGTTCATTTGCGCGGCGATCTGTTCCAGTATTTTTGCTGGTGAGGCCTGATGTGGCAAGGCGGTAATAATTACATCATCGCCTTCTTTTTCATAACGCGCGCGCATCCGCAGACTGCCCTTGCCCTCTTCATAGATTTGCAGAAGATCAGCTTTGGGAGTAATGATTTCCGCATCGGTTGGATAATCCGGGCCGGGGATAAACTTGCTTAGTTCTTTTACCGTGGCCTTTGGATTCTGCAATAAATGAATACAGGCCGAGACCACTTCACGCAGATTATGCGGAGGAATATCGGTGGTCATACCCACGGCAATACCAGCTGCACCATTGAGCAAAACATTGGGCACTCTGGAAGGCAATAACACCGGTTCTTTCAAACTACCATCAAAGTTGGGTTGCCATTCGACCGTACCCTGGCCAAGCTCAGACAACAACAAATCCGCATAGGCAGAAAGACGTGATTCGGTATAACGCATCGCCGCGAACGACTTGGGATCATCCGGCGAGCCCCAGTTACCCTGTCCCTGCAATAAAGGATAGCGATAGGAAAAAGGCTGCGCCATCAGTACCATGGCTTCATAACAGGCCGAGTCACCGTGCGGATGAAATTTACCGAGTACGTCACCCACAGTTCGTGCCGACTTTTTAAACTTGGAACCGGCTTTTAAACCCAGCTCCGACATCGCATAAATGATGCGCCGCTGCACCGGCTTAAGGCCATCACCAATATGCGGCAAGGCACGATCAAGAATCACGTACATGGAATAATCCAGATAGGATCGTTCCGTAAATTCCTTTAAGGGTAAGAGTTCGATATTGTCGTCAGCGCTTATGCTTGCCATATTTTTTCACTTGTTTTTTTTACAATCTAACGCAAAGTCGCGGAGGCGCAAAGAACGCGAAGCTTATTCTTTCATCTGGATGACGGCATTGGCAACATAAATAAAATTCTTTGCGGCCTCTGCATCTTTGCGTTGAAATGTTTTATTCAGATTTCAGCCAGGTCGCCTTTTTCTTCCAGCCATTTCTTTCTATCTGCCGCGCGTTTTTTTGCCAGCAACATGTCCATCATCTTTGCCGTGCCGTCACCGGATTTAATTACCAACCTTGCCAGCCGACGGGTATCTGGATCCATCGTCGTTTCACGCAACTGTAAGGGGTTCATTTCACCCAGCCCTTTAAAGCGGGTAACATTAACTTTCCCTTTTATTTTCTCTGCGCTGATCCTGTCCAGCACGCCCTGACGTTCAGCTTCATCCGTCGCATAAAAAACCTGCTTGCCCACATCGATGCGAAATAGTGGTGGCATCGCGACATAAACATGGCCTTCATCAACCAGGCTGTTGAAGTGACGCATAAACAACGCCGTTAACAAGGTGGCAATATGTGCGCCGTCCGAATCCGCATCTGCCAGAATAATCACTTTGCCGTAACGCAGCCCTTCAAGATTATCGGAACCGGGATCGACGCCCAGCGCCACTGAGATATCATGAACTTCCTGTGACGCCAATACTTCGGCTGAGTCCACTTCCCAGGTATTTAGAATTTTACCACGCAAGGGCATGATGGCTTGAAACTCGCGCGACCGTCCCTGCTTGGCTGAGCCACCGGCGGAGTCGCCTTCGACCAGAAATAGTTCGCCCTGCATCGGATCCTGCGAGGCGCAGTCTGACAATTTGCCCGGCAACGCTGGCCCCTGTGTGATTTTCTTGCGCACCACTTTTCGTCCGGCACGTAGTCGGCTCTGAGCATTGGACACTGCCAGCTCGGCAATACGCTCGCCTTCCTCGACATTCTGATTTAACCACAGGCCGAAAGCATCTTTAACAATGCCGGTTACAAAGGCTGCGCATTCGCGTGAAGACAAACGTTCTTTGGTCTGACCGGAAAACTGTGGATCAGAAATTTTTACCGAAAGAACATAACTCACTTTGTCCCAGACATCTTCCGGTGAAAGCTTAACCCCACGCGGCACGAGGTTGTGAATTTCGCAAAACTCACGCACCGCTTCGGTCAACCCCGTGCGCAAACCATTGACATGAGTGCCACCCTGCGCGGTTGGGATCAAGTTGACATAACTCTCGGCGACATTGTCACCGCCATCTGCCACCCAGGCCAAAGCCCAGTCGACCGCTTCCGCATTACCCGCCAGACTACCAATGAATAGATCCTGT
>CAZIJT010000216.1:0-3602 GCA_964539595.1 uncultured Thiohalophilus sp.
CCTACGATGTTGCTTCGCTGCAAGCAGCGGGGAATTTAACCCGTAGAGATTAAATCCAACGGAGAAATTAATCAGCATTTCCCAAAAGATGCCCTGAGGGGTGAAGATATACATAACCAATAAGCGCTATACTTGATGGACGCGTCAAAACAGGAATTGCCTTGTGAAACTCTCATTTAAAGTTATGCTGCTGGCACTGATGCTGGTTGTCATCAGTCCGTTCATACTTCCGGGTTCCAATGGCAAGCCGATTCTGTCCTGGGATAAATTAAACCTGCCAGACTTCGCCAGTCTATTTGGTCGTGCAAATACCAACAAAGTATCTAAAACTATTAGCGAAGCCTTGCCCGGTGAGCTTGATGACAATAGCACTGCGGTGCATAAGTGGATTGATGAACATGGGGTCTGGCAATTTTCCGATAAAAAAAACCCTGATGGCACAGATGAAGTGGTTCGCATCAACCTAAACAGAAATGTCGTTCAGCCAACACCGGTGGTAAAAGATATTCCAGATGAAAGTGAGACTGCGGCGGGTGCCGGGGGAAGCGAGGATGAAAACAATGACGGGCCGACGATTCCCTTTCCAACCACCGTACCGATGAAAGATATTCCCAAACTGATTAACGATACCAAGGCGCTGAAAGAAACCATGGACAAGCGTTACGAGGAACAACAGGAACTAATGGACTCCCTGCAGTCGATACAGTAAGCGTTAACGCGTGGGTTTATTCCGCACCAAGAATGCGTAGACGTCGGCTGAAACCCGAGCGAAGCCCCGATTGAAGTTGCGAACTTTCATTCGCGTCAATTTCCAACGTATGACTTATACCGCTGTCCTGAGCGTCTGTTTCTGGAAAATTCATTACTTCATGTTCGCTACAGATAAAACGAAACATATTGCGGCCTAAATAAAGCATATCGTTATTTTTCAGGCGCAGGTAGGAAACCATTTTTTTGTTCACATAGGTCTTGTTGGTGCTGCCCAGATCGTGAACATAAAACTCGCAGTTCTCAGTTGCACCTTCAGCCAGTTTGGCTTCAATTAAGGCGTGTTCCTTGCTGACATAGGCATCCATGACACAGATGTCATTATGAACGTCACTACGGCCAATGCGCATCACTGGCTTATCGATAGTAAAGCGAATACCCGGCACACCGTTGGCATACTGAATTAATTCGGCCATTTTACTCCCCTCACCCAGAACCTGTTTATGCTTAAATAATTTCCCACTCGGGTCGGGTAGAGTATCGTAATTTATGCAAAATGACAGTGAATCTGTTCACATTTTCGCCAATCTGCCGTTGACTACGGGCGCTCATCTGCTTTCATTTTTGCCTACTTCAGGGTGCAGCCTTTATTTCTCGCACCTGCGCCAGCCCCTCACCACGCGGATCGCTGGCGGCGCTGACTGAATGACTGGCCTTGTCGAGAATCACAATTTGCATATTGCCGAAGGAATTTCGCAGCTGTTTCAGCTTGTGTCCCTTGCGCTGCAGGCCAATCACTTCCCCCGCACTAAAGGCGCGATTTTCAAACAGCACCACATCGGGCAGGTATTGATGGTGAAAGCGCGGCTGGCTGACAATACGCTTTGCCGTCAGGCCTTCACTCGCCGCCAGTATACCCCGCAACACCATAGTGATGATGCGGCTGCCACCGGGAGTGCCAATAATCACCAGCCTGTCTGGGCCTTCGATAAAAGTCGGACTCATGCTGGAGAGCATACGCTTGCCCGGGGCAATCGCATTGGCCTGCGCACCAACCAGCCCATAAGCATTGGCGACCCCCGGTTTAGCCGAAAAATCATCCATCTCATCATTTAGCAGTACCCCGGTGCCTGCGGCCATGAAGCCGGAACCAAAGGGATAATTAATGCTCAGCGTTGCCGCGACCCGGTTACCCTCCGCATCCAGAATAGAAAAATGCGTGGTGTGGTGACCTTCCGCCGCCGGAGCTACAGGTTTTAGATCACGGCTGGGCGTTGCCCGTGAAGGCACGATGGTCTCGCGCAGTTCGCGTGCATAGGCTTTGTCGGTCAGACGTTTAAGAGGCACATCAACAAAATCAGGATCACCCAGAAATTCGGCACGATCCCGATACGCTCGGCGCATAGCCTCGATCAACAGATGCTTGCGTGCCACGCCATTGAGCGAGCGCAGGCCATCATTTTCCAGCATATTGAGCATCTCAATAATGGCAATGCCACCAGAAGATGGCGGGGCAGCCGAGGTTATACGATAGTCATACCAGCTGCCGGTCACCGGTGTGCGTTCCTTTATTTTATAGTTTTTCAGATCCTCCGCCGTCCAGATGCCACCGGCTTTACGACTGGCCTCAACGAGTTTTTTGCCTACTTTCCCCTGATAAAACCCCGCCGCACCCTGACTGGCGATGGCCTCCAGAGTACGCGCCAGATCGGGCTGTTTAATCACATAGTCGGTATGCGGCACTTCATCCCGGTATAAAAATACCGCCGCAGCCGACTTTGAAGCACGCAATACGGGCAGGCGAAAACGCGCCATACGCTGGTAATGCTCACTCACCTCAAAACCTTCCCGCGCCGCACGAATCGCCGGTGCCAGAGATCGACTCAACGGTAGCCGCCCATACTTTTCTGCAATATGTGCCAGTGCAGCCGGTTCACCGGGAATACCTGCCGCCAGCGCACCGTTCATTGATAGCCCGGCAATCACCTGCCCCTGTTCATCCTGATACATTTTTTCATGCGCCTTGAGTGGCGCGGTTTCCCGGCCATCAACCATCACTGCCTCGTCCTTGCCCGCCTGCTGTAGCAGCCAGAATCCTCCCCCGCCCAGACCCGAGCTATACGGTTCAACCACCGCCAGCGTCGCACTCACCGCCACCGCCGCGTCGAAGGCATTGCCCCCCGCATCGAGGATTTCAAAACCGGCCTCTGTTGCCAATGGATGGGCGCTTGCAATACCCGCTTCGTGCCGAGGCGTTGCCTGACTGGTCATTATCGCCAGCAGCATGGTCAATACCGTTATCACATAGCGCATCCCTGTTTCCCCATTTGTCAGAATATAAGTCATGAAGTTTAATTCACTCCCCAGTATATGCATATGGACTGTATATAAAAAATGCAGATTATTCTGTCTGGAGCTATCGCTTCTCCCTCAAGATATACCTGGAATTGACAGCAGCCTCAGGGGTAGTAACAATCAAGAGTAATAAGGAGACAGAGGCTGAGGTATCCCCAAGACTTAATAGGATAATGAAATGCGGAACATAATATTTATATTAACCATCGCCATCTTGATGCTGGCATGCGCAACCCCAGCGAAGAAAAACAACGAAATTGTTAAATTAGAAGTTAACGGAGAGTTGTGGCGTTCTGTAGCAGATTTTACTAATTCGACTCCTGATGACAAACATTACGTTGTTAGGGTAGAAGATGAGACAACGACAGTGATTCATTTTGGGGATGGAAAACACGGCGCTAGACCTCCAACTAATACAAATGAGATCAGAGTCAGATACCGAACAGAAAGCGATACTCATTACACTAGCGTATATAAGCAACAAGGGCGAGTTCGACTAGATGGCGACGAGAATTGCAAATAAAGGTTCGCCGAAAGGG
>CAZIJT010000217.1:0-3500 GCA_964539595.1 uncultured Thiohalophilus sp.
GATGCCCCGTCCGCTTGCGGCGGGTAGATTCATTAGCCGACGAGTGCTTCGCACCATTTTAGTGCGCCTCGATTGTGGATGCGCTATGATTACCCCTTCGTCGGCTCAAAAATAATCTGGCCTGCGCCAGATGGCTTTTTCACAGTATCCGACAGCTTTCGCTAACTAACTGTTTCCCCTTGAAAATAAAGCAGATGATGCGGCAGAAGCTGTTTTTGTGTGCGTCGTTGGCGTGCTGGTTTAGTTCTTGCTTATACACAATTTATGGAACGGGTGATGGTCTCCAAACCACAAATACAACAACGGGTGCTGGGTGGGCTGAGTGTCGCCACGCTGTTATTTGATGCGCGGTTCACGCTGATATTTATTAACCCGGCGGGGGAGTTACTACTGGGAATCAGTGCGCGCCATCTTTTGGGGCAACACCTTTCAGTGTTGATTCAGTTTGAGTCGCCGATTATGCCGGCACTGGAACAGGCGTTGCACAGCCGCCATCCGTTTACCCGTCACGAAATGAATTTAAGCATGGCACATGGCGCTGAGCAGGTAGTCGATATGACCGCTATTCCGCTGATTGAAGCGGATCAGGAGCCCGAGCTATTACTGGAGTTGACACCGATTAATAATCTGCTGCGTATCACCCGAGAAGAAACCCGGCAGACGCAGCAAGCGGCGACCCGTGAAATGTTACGCGGGTTAGCACATGAAATTAAGAATCCTCTGGGCGGCTTGCGCGGTGCGGCGCAATTACTGGAAAAGCAATTAGATACTGAGGAGCTAAAAGAATACACCGGCGTGATCATAAATGAAGCAGACCGGCTTAAGAATCTGCTAAATCGCATGCTGGGGCCGAACAGTCTGGCCGTAAAAAATGCCGTTAACATCCATGAAGTGATAGAGCGGGTTCGCAGTCTGGTCAGCGTTGAAGTGAGTGAGCAGATTAATTTGCAGCGTGATTATGATCCGAGCATTCCAGATATCGATGCCGATATGGATCAACTGGTGCAGGCGCTACTAAATATTGTACGCAATGCCTGTCAGGCGCTCGGTGATCAAGGCACGGTTATTTTACGTACCCGGGTGGAGCGAAAATTTACTATCGGACAGAACCGACACAATCTGGTGGCGCGTATCGATATTATTGATAACGGCCCCGGCATTAGTGATGCGATGAAAGAAAAAATATTTTTCCCCATGGTGTCAGGCCGTGCCGGTGGTAGTGGGCTAGGGTTGTCTATCGCCCAGTCATTGATTGATCAGCATGAGGGTGTGATTGAATGCCAGAGTGAAGCAGGACAAACTATTTTTTCTATTTTATTACCAATTACAGGCAGTGAATAAAGCATGAGTAAGGAAACCATTTGGGTGGTGGATGATGATCGTTCGATACGCTGGGTGCTGGAAAAAGCGCTCAAGCAGGCAGAGATGGAAGTCAAAACCTATGAGAATGCCAGCAGTGTCTTGAAAGATCTGGAAATGGGTGAACCGGATGCCATCATCAGTGATATTCGCATGCCCGGCATGGATGGGCTGGAACTGCTAAAGCAGATCCACAGCCAGCATCCGGATCTACCCGTCATTATTATTACCGCACACTCCGATCTGGATAGTGCTGTGTCGGCCTATCATGGCGGTGCATTTGAATATTTGCCCAAACCGTTTGATGTTGATGAAGCGGTTGAGCTAACTCAGCGTGCGGTAATGCATCACCGAGAAGTATCAGAAAGCAGTATCGATAGTGGCAACGATGAAACCGGAATCATTGGCGAAGCTCCCTCGATGCAGGAAGTGTTTCGCGCCATTGGCCGACTGTCACGTTCCAATATTACCGTGTTAATTAATGGCGAGTCCGGTACCGGCAAGGAACTGGTGGCCAAGGCCTTACATCAGCATAGCCCGCGAGCGAACAACTCATTTATTGCTCTGAACATGGCCGCGATTCCCCGAGATCTGTTGGAGTCTGAATTATTCGGCCATGAAAAAGGCGCATTTACCGGCGCACAAAGTGGCCGTGAAGGGCGCTTTGAACAGGCTAATGGCGGAACCCTGTTTCTGGATGAAATTGGTGACATGCCCGCCGAGTTACAAACGCGACTCTTACGGGTGCTGGCGGATGGTGAATTTTATCGTGTCGGCGGACGCAGCCCGGTGAAAGTCGATGTGCGTATTATTGCCGCGACCCATCAAAATTTAGAACAGCGAGTTAAGCAGGGTGACTTCCGTGAAGATCTGTTTCATCGTCTAAATGTCATTCGTATTCATATCCCGGCGTTGCGGGAACGTGGTGAAGATATTCCCCTGCTGGCCAGACACTTTTTAGCGCAGGCGGCTGAAGAATTAAACGCTGAAATTAAATCTCTGGATGAAGAGGTGAAAGCCTATCTCAGTCGGCTCGAGTGGCCGGGTAATGTTCGGCAACTGGAAAACACCTGTCGCTGGTTAACGGTAATGTCGCCGGGGCAAATGGTGCATATGGATGACCTACCGCCTGAACTGCTGGATGAGAGTCGAGTAAAACAACAGGATTCAAACTGGCTGGAAGGCTTACGCAGCTGGGTAGAACAGCAGCTTGCGCAGGGCACAACCGGGATACTGGAAATTACCACCCCGCAATATGAAAAAGTGATGATTGAAGCCGCGTTGAAAAAATCCGGTGGCCGTCGTCAGGACGCGGCGAAGTTGCTGGGCTGGGGACGCAATACGCTGACCCGCAAGATCAAGGAACTGGGGATGGCGGATGACTGAATTTTAATCTGTGGGTTTAATTCACCGTTGCTTGCGACGTGCCCGATTGTAGGTTCGACTTCAGTCGTACCACTACTGGCACTGGTACGACTGAAGTCGAACCTACAGTCAGAACTGTTCCCGCCAATAAATAATTCGATCATCACCACGGAACAAGCCAAAGCTGGCGCGCCCACTCGGGTCGGTAAGTCCACCACCATTCCAGTTGTATTGCAGCCATATCGGAGCCGTGCCATTGATATCCATATTGCCGGTGTTACCGGCACCGGGAGCCATCAGCCAGGTATTAAAATCACCGGCCAGCGGCGGCTCGGCAAACTGCCTGATTCCCAGACCGGGTAAAACACTCCCCGCACTACAATTACTGCTGCCACTTTCCCCATCATCATCCCAGATACAGGTTTGCCCGTTGCTGCCGCCCGTACCCGCCGTAAGTGAATCGGTTGCATCCGGATCAGACAGGCTCAGCGAAATAGTCGAGCAGTTACTATCAAGCGTATTGGTGACATAACCATTGCCATCAAAATATTGCACCGTGGTCGGCACGGCCAGGTCATCGAGTTCAGAGCCAAACGCGTTTTCAACATTCAATCGGCCACTGCGAATATTCAATGTTGGCTCGCTATGCCCGGCTGAGCTGACCGCATCACTGTCGACAGCGCGCAGGGTGATGGTTGTGGGTGCGGTGTCTTTACTGGCAAAGGTATAGCTAACATCGGCACGAGTCCCATAGCCGTTGGTGAAGTCGCCGCTGG
>CAZIJT010000218.1:0-3494 GCA_964539595.1 uncultured Thiohalophilus sp.
ACCTATATCGGCGGTGAAGGACATAACCTGCAGGAGCACTCGGTAGTGCTGATTCGCGGCGGTCGTGTCAAGGATTTACCAGGTGTGCGTTATCACACCGTGCGTGGTTCGCTGGATACTTCGGGTGTCAGCGACCGTCGTAAAGGGCGTTCGAAGTATGGCGCCAAGCGACCTAAATCGTAAGCAGCGAAATAATTACTGGAACCCATCGTTTCAGTCACATTGAGAAATCAGGAATAGATAAATGGCTAGAAGGCGTGTAGCAGCAAAGAGAGAAATCTTGCCGGATCCGAAGTTCAAATCGACGGTGATTGCAAAGTTCATCAATATTCTGATGCTGAGCGGCAAAAAGTCTGTCGCCGAAAAAATTGTCTATGGCGCACTGGATTCAGTGGCTGAGCGTCGCAAGACAGAAGATGGCGTTGAAGCTTTTGAAAAAGCACTGGAAAATGTGCGTCCCATCGTGGAAGTGAAATCCCGCAGAGTCGGTGGTGCTACCTATCAGGTGCCGGTCGAAGTTCGTCCTAGTCGTCGCAACACATTGGCCATGCGCTGGTTGGTAGATGCCGCGCGCAAACGCAGCGAAAAAGGCATGGGTGCGCGTCTGGCGGGTGAGATTATGGATGCTTCCGAGAACCGTGGCAGTGCGGTGAAGAAGCGGGAAGATACGCACCGCATGGCGGAGGCCAATAAAGCCTTTGCACATTATCGCTGGTAAGTTAAACGAATTACTTGTTTTGAGGAGAATGACCCCTAACCGGGCTGAAGCAACGTGGCACGCCAAACCCCCATCGAACGCTATCGTAATATCGGCATCATGGCTCACATTGATGCCGGTAAAACGACGACGACTGAGCGTATTCTGTACTACACCGGTATCTCGCACAAGATCGGTGAAGTGCATGATGGCGCCGCGACGATGGACTGGATGGAACAGGAGCAGGAGCGTGGCATTACCATTACTTCAGCGGCGACCACCTGTTTCTGGCAGGGGATGGATAAACAGTTTCCCCAACACCGCATCAATATAATTGATACGCCTGGGCATGTTGATTTTACTATCGAGGTCGAACGTTCCCTGCGTGTACTCGACGGTGCCTGCGCGGTGTTCTGCGCTGTCGGCGGGGTAGAGCCACAGTCTGAAACAGTCTGGCGTCAGGCCGACAAATACGGCGTTCCGCGCATGGCCTTCGTTAACAAGATGGATCGCGCCGGGGCGAATTTTTTGCGTGTGGTTGAACAGATTAAAGATCGCCTGGGTGCCAATGCTGTGCCGATTCAGATGAATATCGGCAGCGAAGAGAATTTCGAAGGTCTGGTTGATCTGGTGCGCATGCAGGCCATTTACTGGAATGAAGCCGACATGGGCATGGCCTATGAAGCGCGCGAAATTCCAGAAGCATTGCAGGCACAGTGTGCCGAGCTGCGTGAACAAATGGTGGAAGCCGCCGCTGAAGCCAGCGACGAACTGATGGACAAATACCTCAATGAAGCTGATTTGTCCGAAGATGAAATTAAACAGGGCTTGCGCATACGCACCCTGAACAACGAAATTATTCCCTGCCTGTGCGGCAGCGCCTTTAAGAACAAAGGTGTGCAGGCGATGTTGGATACGGTGGTCGAGCTAATGCCGTCGCCGTTGGATGTGCCCGCTATTATGGGCGTACTGGATGATGGTAAGGACACCGAAGCTGAGCGTCATGCTGCGGATGATGAGCCTTTTGCCGCGTTGGCATTCAAGATCGCTACCGATCCTTTTGTTGGTACGCTGACTTTTTTCCGGGTCTATTCCGGCGTACTGGAATCAGGAAATTTTGTTTACAACTCAGTGCGCGGTAAGAAAGAACGTATTGGCCGCATCGTGCAGATGCACGCCAACAGTCGTGAAGAAATTAAAGAGGTTCGCGCCGGTGACATTGCCGCTGCCGTGGGTCTGAAAGATGTCACCACTGGCGATACCCTGTGTGACATGGATAATGTGATTATCCTGGAACGCATGGATTTTCCAGAGCCGGTTATTTCCGTTGCCATAGAACCACGGACCAAGCCGGATCAGGAAAAGATGGGTATTGCCCTGTCCAAGCTGGCGCAGGAAGATCCATCGTTTCGTGTACATACCGACGAAGAGTCGGGGCAGACGATTATTTCTGGTATGGGCGAGCTGCATCTGGATATTATCGTTGATCGCATGAAGCGTGAGTTTGGCGTCGATGCCAATGTCGGTGCGCCGCAGGTGGCGTATCGTGAAACCATTCGCAAATTGGTTGAAGCCGAGGGCAAATTTGTACGCCAGTCTGGCGGTCGTGGTCAGTACGGTCATGTGCGCCTGCGACTGCAACCGCAACCCGCCGGTACGGGCTATGAATTTGTGAATGAAATTGTCGGCGGTGCGGTGCCTAAAGAATATATTCCTGCGGTTGATAAAGGTATTCAGCAGCAGATGGAAAACGGTGTAATTGCTGGTTTCCCGGTAGTTGATGTCAAAGTAACCCTGTATGACGGTTCCTATCATGAAGTGGACTCTTCAGAAATGGCGTTTAAAATTGCCGGCTCGATGGGTTTCAGGGAAGGTGCCAGGAAAGCCGGCCCGGCACTGCTTGAGCCAGTAATGAAAGTCGAAGTGGTGACCCCGGAAAATTATATGGGCGATGTGATGGGCGACCTTAACCGCCGCCGGGGCATTGTTCAGGGCATGGAAGATATTCCCTCCGGCAAAAACATCAAAGCCGAAGTTCCATTGGCTGAAATGTTTGGTTATGCCACTGACCTGCGCTCGGCAACGCAGGGTCGTGCAACCTACAGCATGGAATTTGAGAAATATGCAGAAGCACCTGCGAGTATCGCAGATGAAGTCATCAAGAAAGTATCATAGACATTAGAATTTGAGATTAAAGAGGGTAACGCGGTGTCCAAGGAAAAATTTGAACGAACAAAACCCCATGTGAATGTAGGCACGATTGGCCACGTTGATCATGGTAAGACCACCCTGACAGCGGCGATCACGAAAGTGATGGCGGAGAAGCACGGTGGTGAATTCAAAGATTACGCAAATATTGATAGCGCCCCGGAAGAACGTGCGCGCGGCATCACGATTGCGACGGCGCATGTTGAATATGAAAGTGACAAGCGTCATTACGCGCATGTGGATTGCCCCGGCCATGCTGATTATGTAAAGAACATGATTACTGGCGCGGCGCAGATGGATGGCGCGATTCTGGTAGTGAGTGCAGCGGATGGCCCAATGCCACAGACGCGTGAGCACATTCTGTTGTCACGTCAGGTTGGCGTGCCTTATATCCTTGTTTACATGAACAAGGCGGACATGGTTGACGACGAAGAGCTGTTGGAACTGGTTGAAATGGAAATCCGAGAACTGCTGGATTCTTACGAATTCCCAGGCGATGACACGCCGGTTATTACCGGCTCCGCATTGAAAGCGCTGGAAGGCGACACCTCGGAAATTGGTGTGCCTTCGATTGAGAAACTGGTTGCGG
>CAZIJT010000219.1:0-3395 GCA_964539595.1 uncultured Thiohalophilus sp.
AGGTTCTTAGCTTAATATTTTCGTCATCTACATGACATGGATCCGTCATATTTACTGGGTATCTTCGCCTGTATCGGGAATTAGCCTGGTGCTGATTCCTTATCGTTTGTTAGTTTGCGGTGATCAGGCCGCTTAAATTACGGAGAGATACACAATGAAACAAGAAAAACTTGCATGCACGCTGCTTGCTGCCGCCGTGGGTGCCGCAATGATGGGCGTTGCCCAGGCTGGACCTGTTACTGAGTCGCCGGCAAAATGGTATGCGGATGGCAATAATGCAGTAGAGACTGCAAAACACCTGCGGGCTAACAGGCATCGCGCAAAAAATATCATCCTGTTCGTTGGTGACGGCATGGGTGTATCAACTGTTACGGCCGCCCGAATTCTGGAAGGTCAGCTGCGTGGTGAAACGGGTGAAGAAAATCAGCTGAGCTTTGAAGTCATGCCCTATGTGGCGCTGAGCAAAACTTATAATACCAACCAGCAAACTCCGGATTCCGCCGGTACCATGACTGCGATGATGACCGGTGTAAAAAGCAAGGCCGGTGTTATTTCCGTAAATCAGAATGTCTATCGTGGCGATTGCGCCAGCAGCAAGGGAAATGAGTTAACCACGTTCCTGGAACAGGCTGAAATAGCGGGTATGTCGACAGGTGTTGTAACAACCGCACGCCTGACCCATGCCACACCGGCAGCAACGTATGCGCACACACCAGAACGCAACTGGGAAGATGATCATGATCTGCCCCAGGAAGCAGTCGACAATGGCTGCAAGGATATCGCCCGTCAGTTGGTTGAGTTCCCTTACGGGGATGGTCTCGAAGTTGCCATGGGTGGTGGACGCCGCAGTTTCTGGCCACGCAAGATGGCTGACCTGGAAGATGCAGGCAAGACCGGTGAACGTGACGACCAGCGTAATCTGACAGAAGAGTGGGTTAACAATTATAACAATGCTGCTTTTGTCTGGAACAGGGACCAATTTAACGCAATTGATGCAAGTAAAACTGATCACCTGTTGGGCCTGTTTGAACGTTCACATATGGAATATAACGTTGACCGTCCCAGTGACATCGGCGGAGAACCTTCTTTAACCGAGATGACCAGCAAGGCCATTGACGTTTTGAAGAAGAATGACAATGGTTATTTCCTGATGGTCGAGTCCGGCCGAATTGACCATGGCCACCACGCCACCAACGCCTATCGCGCGCTGACTGATACCATTGAATTCTCAAATGCTATCAAGGCTGCTATGGAAAAAACAGATGGTAGGGAAACGCTTATTATCGTCACCGCTGACCACAGTCATGTCTTCACCATTGCTGGTTATCCTACTCGTGGTAATCCGATTCTTGGTAAAGTTCTGGGTAATGATAACCGTGGCGAGCCGAAGAGCAACTTCTCGATGGCGGATGACGGGATGCCTTACACCACAGTAAGTTACGCCAATGGTCGTGGGTATGCCATGCTGGAAACAGGTGGCGATACACGTTATAAGGCTCCAATCCAGGCTGGTCGGGTTGCAGATTTGACTGCGATTGATACTACTGATGAAGGTTTCCATCAGGAAGTCCTGGTGCCGCGCAGCTCGGAAACGCATTCTGCCGAAGATGTCGCTATCTATGCTGGTGGTCCGGGTTCTTATCTTATGCATGGTGTGCAGGAGCAGAACTATATCTATCATGTTATGAACAAGGCTTCCAGAATTGAGAAACGCAAAAAGCACAAAGGCGAAAATCATTTCAGGATGAATGACTGGAAGTCTGTCGATTAAATAACAATAATACTGTTCTTGAAATTATCAGGGGTGCTTTCGCACCCCTTTTTTTGTCTTTAGAGTTTCTGCGGTAGTCATAGATTGTTAATCGAACTGCAATAAATTGTTCAACCTGAATGTTTAGGATATGCAAAATAAAACAGGAGATAAAAATGAAAACAAACATATTAAAAACAACTGTATTACCCATCTGTCTTATCACCTCGGGATTTCTGTATGGTGGTATGTCTCAAGCAGATGAAGATTCACACCGGCAGAAAGAACAGCATAAATCAGAGTCAGGAGTCGCGGTTACGCACGGAGTTATGGCCGGTGACGTTAAGGAAGACAGTGCTGTCATCTGGGCGCGTGCTGAATCTGAATCTTATATGCATGTTTTTTTGCAGGGAGGAGATGACAGGAAGTCCAAACACAAGATTATAAAAGTAACTGCAGAACGTGATTTCACCGGGAAAATAAAACTTGAAGAACTAGAGGCCGATTCTGACTATGAATATACAGTCTGGTTCAGCAATAGTCGGCATGCTGGAAAAGATTCTGAAAAAATAATTGGCCGTTTTCATACGGCGCCAAAAAAAAATAAGGCTAAGGCACTTTCATTTGCCTGGGGCGGAGATCTGGCTGGACAGAATGTCTGTCGTGACGCGGAACAGGGCTTTCCGATTTTTAACGCTATAAATGCGATGGACCTGGATTTCTTTATCGGTCTGGGTGATATGATTTATGCCGATAGTACGTGCACCGAACAGGGCAAATATGGAAACCGCCAGATTGCTGGAAATTATGACAAATCAGCAAACATGAATAACTACTGGGCGCACTGGAAGTATAATCATGCGGATGAATCCTATCAGAATCTCCTCGCCAGCATGCCCTACTATGCGATCTGGGATGACCATGAGGTAGTTAATGATTTTGGCCCATTACATGATACCCGCTCAAGCGCACCTTATACGGAAGGTGAGCACCTGTTGCCTATGGGGCTGAAAGCCTTCCTGGATTACAACCCGGTTGATGAAAGTGCCGATCAGCCGAAACGACTTTATAGAACCATTCGCTGGGGAAAGAATTTTGAGCTGTTTGTCCTGGATACACGTCAGTACCGTGACGCCAATATTGAAGCAGATGATAAATCTCTAAAGAAAACCATGCTCGGACGCGAGCAGCTTACCTGGCTGAAAGAGAAGCTGAAGTCATCCGATGCAACATGGAAGATGATCGTGTCCAGCGTTCCGGTTTCTATTCCTACCGGTTATCCAGCCGAGTATGGTCGTGACGGCTGGTCCGGGTTTGATCAGAAGACCGGGTTTGAACAGGAGCTTAAAGACCTGTTTGGCTTCATGCGTGACGAAGGCATTAATAATAGTATCTGGATTACGACGGATGTTCATTTTGCCGAGGTTTTCCGTTACACACCATTTTCTGATACACCGGAATTCAAGGTTCATGAATTTGTCACAGGCCCTCTGAGCGCTGGCCTTTATCCTAACCGCAGGTTTGATACAAGCTGGGGAACAGAAAGCCTTTTCTTCTATGGTCCAGAAAGCATGTTCTCAACAAAGACTTATGCTGAAGCAAAGAAATGGATGAATTACGGTGCAGTTAGTATTGACGAAAATGG
>CAZIJT010000220.1:0-3383 GCA_964539595.1 uncultured Thiohalophilus sp.
ATGCTGAAGCAAAGAAATGGATGAATTACGGTGCAGTTAGTATTGACGAAAATGGCGTCATGACCATCACTGTTCGGGATATAAATGGCAAGGTTCTATATGAGCAGACTATGTACCCTGAATAAAGAATAGAAATTTATTTGCTCTCCTTGAATTTTTCAAGGTTAACCGCCTCATGTAATCATGAGGCGGTTTTTTTTGTCTAAATAGCTGTTCCAAATACCAGTACATTTTAAGGAATTACCGTTCGTCCTGAGCCTGTCGAAGGATAAGAAGATTAAGGACTTTATTCATAGTATTTCCACGTTCATGGTTCGACAAGGCTCTCCTGAGTGAAGCCGAAGGGCTCACCACGAACGTGGGGTATTACAGGTGATCTGGTATTTGGAACGCTTATTTAGAGATTACACGGATGCAGCGCTCTGTATCATATAACGACAATCCTGCTGTCATACTAAAGACACTAATATTAAATATTCTTGTGCGTATAGACAATCGCTTCCGGTCGTCATTAACAACAAGGAGAAGAGTTATGCGTTTGCAAGGCACATTATTAATATCAATTCTAATCGCAGCTGTATCCCCCCTGAATACAGTCACAGCAGGCGGGAATCATTATTCTATCGACAAAGAAGAAATGCGTTACGACGATGCAAAAAAGGCAGCCCGCGTTGGTCCAAGACCCTATTATCTTGTCGAGGATATGGATGCAGGCGCATTGAAAAGGAAACTGCAAAGTTGTGCTGAAAACAAGTTCAAAAAAACAGATTTTTCAATTGGTCATCGTGGTGCTGGCATGCAGTTTCCGGAACATACACGTGAATCCTATGAGGCGGCGGCGCGCATGGGAGCGGGTATTGTTGAGTGTGATGTAACCTTTACCGGAGATCGGGAACTGGTTTGTCGGCATTCACAATGTGATTTGCATACAACTACTAATATTCTTGCCACGCCATTGGCAGCGAAGTGTTCAGGGCCTTTTACACCCGCAGTTATCGATCCTGAAACAGGGGAAACTATTACTCCGGCTACGGCGCAATGTTGTACCAGTGATCTGACCCTGGCGGAGTTTAAAACGCTGAAGGGAAAGATGGATGCATTTAATCCAGATGCGACAACAGTTGAAGCATACATGAATGCAACGCCAGACTGGCGTACGGATCTGTATTCCAGCAAAGGCACTTTGATGACGCATAAAGAAAGTATTAAGCTGTTCAAGGAGCTGGGTGTTAAAATGACGCCAGAGCTGAAATCGCCCAGTGTGAAAATGCCCTATGAAGGAAATTATACGCAGGAAGCTTATGCTCAACAGATGATTAATGAGTACAGGCAGGCCGGTGTTGCGCCTGAAAAGGTTTTTGCTCAGTCTTTTAACCTTGGTGATATTCTTTACTGGTTAAAAAATGACCCCGCGTTTGGCAAGCAGGCGGTTTATCTGGATGATCGTGTTTATGAAGATCCGGCCTTTGTTGCTAGTCAGGCAGACATGGATAAACTGGCAGCGCAGGGCGTCAATATTATTGCCCCACCAATGTGGGCGCTGGTAACGCTGGATAGTTTTGCCAGGGTTGTGCCTTCTGATTATGCCATGTATGCAAAAGCAGCAGGGCTGGATATTATTACCTGGACACTGGAACGTTCTGGCCTGTTGAAGAATGGCGGTGGCTGGTATTACCAGACCACAACGGCCGCTACCAATAATGATGGTGATGTCATGGTCATGCTGGATGTGCTGGCCAGAGACGTAGGTGTGATTGGCGTGTTTTCTGACTGGCCTGCAACAGTAACTTACTATGCCAACTGCATGGGACTGGAATAATCCAGCATGAAAATCAGGCGGGGAGTCCTTCCCCGCCTGCTCCCGCTAATAAATCGCTGAATAATCCTACGAACGGCGGAATTAATTGGCGTTTCCGCAAGTTTGTTAGCATTCACTTTCTCAGAGCTTTTTGACCTGAACTTCCCCGTGTTCGCTGCAAAGCTGGTAACTGATGCCCCGGCTGCTGGCTGCCGGATTGTGCCCAGACCGCAGGCAGCTATCCCCAACGACTGGATACAGGAGAATAAATGTGTTCCAGCCAGGCCAGGGCTGTAATTTTGTTAAATTTCTCCACGGTTTCATGGACATAGCAGACAGCAGCATGCTGATAATCACATCCAGATCATGTTATTTTCTCATCAATGGTTGTTTAGTGCACGAACAGCTCCAGTCTTGTGCCCATTTTGGCACGGGTTATAATACGTATTTCAGAAATTGAATTCTTATCAGGAGAAATTTATGTACGGATTTAGCACGCAAATTAGTGGTGGTTTTGACGATGCGGTTGCTCGGGTTGTCGAGGAATTGCAGAAAGAAGGTTTTGGTGTTTTGACTGAAATCGACGTTAAGGCCGTAATGAAGAAAAAGCTGGATCTGGACAAACGTCCCTACAAGATTCTGGGCGCCTGTAACCCGGTGCTTGCCAATAAGGCGCTGACAGCCGAGCCGGATATCGGCCTGCTTCTACCCTGTAATGTTGTGGTTCGTGAAGAAGAAGACGGTTCGATCACGGTTGCATTCATGGACCCGGCTGCGGTGCTGACGCTGGTGCAGAAAGAGGGTATTGCTGAATTAGCTGGTGAAGTAAAGGCTAAGCTGGAACGAGTCCGAGACGCCCTGAATGCCTGATGTTTGTAGTCGGGAATCAGGCGTGATTCCGGCAGGCTGAATAATATTTATACTACAATAGGTAAGAATAATATTAAAAAAGCCCTGATTAATTCCGTTCGTCCTGAGTCCTTCGGCTTTGCTCAGGAAGGCCCGGTCGAAGAGCAGAATATATAACACCATGATTTTACAATGGTTACCGTTTATGGTTTGACAGGACTCAGCATGAACGGCGAAACTAATTAGAGTTTTCTTGATTCAGTCGCCAGCAACAGGGCGGTTTCGAATCTGGTAGTCAAAAAGGGGAATACAATGTCTGAACGCCGCCTCTATGTACGCAAGCTTATTGATGCCAGGGTCAGGATCTATCACTCACTATTTGGGACACTCGACGGATGTATTCGGGATATATCGGAAGGTGGTTGCTGTGTGACGCTGGATAATATATTCGAGATAGGGGATGATCTGTTTATGCAGGTACAGCGTAATGAAGAAGAATTCGTAACCTTGAAACCTGTCAATATGGATGTGGTTTTCCGGATGAGTTGTATCCGTAAACTGGATGATGGTGTGGTGCTGCAATTTGAAGATTGTCAGGAAGGTACGATCAATGCCGATGCACTCTAGGGTCAGTGTGTCAGGTAGAGTCTGGATGATAAGAATACCATTAATGTTATTAGCCAAAATTCCGATATGTACAGAGAGTCAGGCTGGCTGCATTCAGAACAAGGAGAAG
>CAZIJT010000221.1:0-3350 GCA_964539595.1 uncultured Thiohalophilus sp.
GCAGACATGGGGCTAGAGTCTCAGCCTAAATGCGGATCAGTTCAAGTCTTGACAGGCGATTGGTTTGGATATTTTCAGCACAATAGCGCCGTTTTTCACAGCAGACGATGCTGAAAATTTAGCACGCTTCACAACTCATGCGATAATAGGCAAATTCCCTGCCCACAACAGGAAATGAACTACCCCGCCGCAAGCGGACGAAGTATCCGTTATGTGGTACGGCTTCAGCCGTACCAGTGCAGATGAAGCCGTACCTACAACAGAACGTCGCGGCAAGCAGCGGGGAATTAAACCCAAAGAGATGAAAACTAACACACCTATTTTACGGCTGTTATTGATAGCTTCCAGCCTCATGCCGGCAGTGGCGCAGGCAACATCGGCAGATACCCGTGAAATAAAACGTCCGAAAATTGCCCTGGTGCTCTCTGGTGGTGGTGCGCTGGGACTGGCTCATATTGGTGTGCTCAATGAACTGGAGCAACTTCACGTTCCCGTTGATTGTATCGTTGGTACCAGTATGGGCGCGCTGATTGGTGGAATTTACGCAACCGGATTAAATTCTCAACAGATAGAGCAGATCATAAGCGAAAATGATTTAGCCTCGTTTTTTAACGACCAGCCTCCGCGTTCTGAGATTCCTCAAAAACTTAAACGTGATGATTACCAACCATTATTTAATTTTACTTTTGGTTATAACGACAACGGCATTCAGTTGCCCTCCGGTGTCTCGGCAGGTTACAAATTTGAGCTTTTTCTTAAACAAATAGTAGGATTAGGTGCGGCGACATCAAACGTACATTTCGATGACTTGCCCACGCCCTATCGGGCAACCGCAACAAACCTTGAAAATGGTGAGCTGAAAGTTTTTGAAGGTGGCGACATAACGAAAGTCATGCGCACCAGCATGTCATTGCCCGCGATTATCGCACCGGTAGAATTAAACGGTGCAACCTATATCGATGGTGGCTTTGTCAGAAACCTGCCTGTTGAAATTGGCCGCGCATTATGCGGGGACATTTTGATTGCGGTAAACCTGGGTTCCCGTCCAAAAGAAATCAGCCAGATAAAAACCTCGCTTGATGTTGCAAAACAGTCTTACGTTATTTTATCTGAACAAAATGTTCAGACCTCACTGAAAAAGTTATCAGCCACCGATATTCTGATTAGCCCCGACTTGCATGAATTTGATTCCGCAAACTTTTCCCAGCATCAGGAAATAATCCAACGGGGAAAAGCGGCGACACAAGCTCAAAAAGAGGCGCTGTCAAAACTTGCCCTGACAGCAGACGATTATCAACGCTGGTTGAACACACGACTGGGGAAAATACCAGCAACACCAACCATTGTATCGATAAAAGCCAGGACAACAGGTAAAGTCAACGCAGAAGCGATTATGCGGGATGTCACTACCCAGGCGGGAAAAGATTTTAGTGCTAAACAGTTAACGCATAACATTGTTGATATTTACGGGCGCGGTGATTTTTCTTATGTGGGCTACACAATAATACCTGATGATGAAAATGCAGACATTGTTATCGATGCGATAAGTAAACCCTGGGGGCCGGGATACTTAAAATTTGGGATTGGCGTCGCCACTGATTTCAACAGCCCCACCCAGTTCAACCTGGCCTCCAGTTATCGCCAGACATGGGTTAATTCACTTGGCGCAGAATGGCGGGTAGATACGCAAATAGGTTATGACTCATTCATTAACACCGAATTTATCCAACCGCTACAAACTCGTGATGGTATTTTTATTTCTCCCTATGGCGGCCTGCGAAGACACAGCATACAATTTTATAATCAAAAACTACGCATCGGTGAATATAAAGTAAAACGTCTGGATGCCGGACTCGACTTTGGACTCACTAACAAGCTTGGCGAACTAAAATTCGGCCCTTACTATAGCGATATCACAGCGACGCCGGATTTTGGTCTGGTAAATTCATTAATTCCTGAAGAAGCCGCAACACAAAGCGGTTTATTGCTAAAGGCGGTTTATGATCAACTGGACAGCCCTGACTTTCCCCGTTCGGGTATAAAGGCGACCACCCGGATTATGGCCGCGAAAAATAAATGGGGTTCAGATGATGAGTATACCCTGGCCCAGGCAAGCCTAACTGGTGCAATAAGCCTTGGCAAACACAGTATTTTAGGGCATTTAGAATGGGGGGATGAAATTAGTGGTGTCAATGACTTACCCATTTATGATGCCTTCAAACTGGGAGGACCCAATCGGCTCTCGGGACTTTATCTGGATCAATTAACAGGAACTCGTTATAACCTGGCAACACTTAATTATTATTACCAGTATGCCAAAATGGCCTCACAGCTGGGCAAAGGCATGTACCTTGGTCTATCACTCGAGACGGGCAGAATAGATGATCCCTTTCTGGAAAATTCCTGGGAGATAATCACTTCCGGCAGTGTCTTCTGGGGAGCAGATACGGTACTGGGGACGATCTATCTGGGTTATGGATATTCGAGTCTGAAACAAAACAGTGTGTATCTTGTGGTCAGTGGCTCGCATTTTTAAATTTCAGATAAACAAGCCCGCAGCAAGCTACGAGGTATTAAATTGTAGGTTGGGCAGAGCAACGCGAAGCCCAACCTACTATTGTTTTCGCTGCAAGCAGCGGGGAATTTAACCCAAACAGATTAAAATTTAATTCCGCTTGTTCTGTAATTCTGAGTTTGATGAAGGATCGAAGGGCTCATCACAACAGTGGAATTAAACGCAACAATATAATAAGTTCAACTCACTCTTTCCGACTACCGTTAAGCGTAAAATCATCATTACAGGGACGACCAAATGAATTTTTTACATATATCTCTATTTGCAATCATAATCACTCTTACTCAGGGTTGTAGCACCACCCAAAAAGAAGTTCCTACCGATCACCTTGATACATCACCGAATATAGTTAGACATTACGGTGTGGTTTCAAATATTCGTGAAGTTAAAAAAGATGCTTCGCTCGACAAACAGTTTGGTGGTGCAATCGTGGGCGCTTTAGTTGGCGGGCAAATTGGTGGCGGCAGCACAAGCACTATCCTGGGTACTTCGGGTGCATTTATCGGACAGGATATCGTCAACGAAAAATATGGTGAAGTCGTTGATCGTTTAATACTGAAAGATAGCGATGGAAAAGAATATGACTGCCTGGTGCATGGTCATGACTTTAAGGTTGGTGATAAAATTGTCTTTACCATCGTTGAGGATCATGTTTCAGCGATTATTCATGACACACCATAACTAACTCTTTCTTAAATATGTAAGGATTGTCCATCCACTGCCAGTGCCGCCTCATGCACAGCTTCTGAAAGTGTGGGATGGGCATGAACCGTGC
>CAZIJT010000222.1:0-3347 GCA_964539595.1 uncultured Thiohalophilus sp.
TTCTCACCGAAAATAGCTCTCAGCAGTTTTTCTTCCGGGGTTAACTGGGTTTCACCCTTGGGTGTCACCTTACCGACTAAAATATCGCCCGGTTTTACTTCGGCACCGATATAAACAATACCGGCTTCATCCAGCTTGGCCAGTGCCGATTCACCGACATTAGGAATATCGCCGGTGATCTCTTCTGAACCTAGCTTGGTATCACGCGCCACACAGGTCAGCTCTTCAATATGAATGGTGGTGTAACGGTCTTCCTGCACCACCCGTTCAGAGATAAGGATGGAATCCTCAAAGTTATAACCATGCCAGGGCATGAAGGCCACCAACATATTCTGACCCAACGCTAGCTCGCCCATATCGGTAGAGGGGCCATCGGCCATCACATCGCCACGCGCAACCTTTTCGCCCGGACGCACCAGCGGACGCTGGTTGATACAGGTATTCTGGTTAGAGCGGGTGTATTTAGTGAGATTGTAAATGTCCACACCGGCTTCACCCGTAATGGTTTCATCATCATTAACCCGGACTACGATACGTCCGGCATCGACCGAATCAACCACACCACCACGCTTGGCGATCACGGACACGCCCGAATCGACGGCAACCCGGTGTTCCATGCCAGTGCCGACCAGCGGCTTCTGCGCACGCAAGGTAGGCACAGCCTGACGCTGCATGTTCGATCCCATGAGTGCGCGGTTGGCATCATCGTGTTCGAGGAACGGGATCAAGGCCGCCGCAACCGATACGATCTGTTTCGGTGAAACGTCCATATAATCCACCGTTTCTGGTGCCGCCATGGTGAACTCATTTAAATGACGACTGGGCACCACTTCATCGGTAAACTTGCCTTTGCTATCCAGCTCGGCATTGGCCTGCGCAATAACATGCTCGCTTTCGTCAATCGCAGACAGGTAATCAACCACATCGGTGACCTTGCTGTTTTTAACTCGGCGATACGGTGTTTCCAGGAAACCAAACTTATTGGTACGCGCATAAACAGAGAGCGAGTTAATCAGACCAATGTTTGGCCCTTCAGGTGTTTCAATCGGACAAACGCGACCGTAGTGAGTGGGATGCACATCTCGGACTTCGAAGCCTGCACGTTCACGGGTCAAACCACCCGGGCCTAATGCGGAAATACGACGCTTATGCGTGACTTCTGAAAGTGGATTATTTTGATCCATGAACTGTGACAGCTGACTGGAGCCAAAGAACTCTTTGATCGCCGCTGAAACCGGCTTGGCATTGATCATTTCCTGAGGCATCAGGTTATCCGCTTCAGCCATGCTCAGGCGTTCTTTTACTGCACGTTCAACTCGCACCAGCCCCACGCGGAACTGGTTTTCTGCCATTTCACCGACTGAACGAATACGGCGATTACCCAGATGATCGATATCATCTACCAGGCCTTTGCCATCACGAATATCAACCAGGGTCAGAATGACATCCAGAATATCGGAGGCATCGCCATTTTCTTCAACCAGTTTCTTCGAAGTCTCGTCATTACGCTTACTAAAGTAGGACTGATCATAAAGAATGCCACTGCCGATTTCTTCTTTACGTCCAAGCCGACGATTGAATTTCATCCGTCCAACCACCGACAGATCATAGCGATCATCGGAAAAGAATAAATTATGGAACAGGTTCTCAGCTGCTTCCTTGGTCGGTGGCTCACCGGGACGCATCATCCGGTAAATTTCTACCTGTGCTTCCAGTTGGGTGGTGGTGGTATCAATTCCCAGTGTTTTGGAAATATACGGGCCACGATCCAGATCATTGGTAAAGATGGTATGGAATTCTTTCACCCCAGATTCTTTCAGCATTTCCATGCTTTCCGGTGTTAGCTCATCATTGGCATGCAATACCACTTCACCGGTTTCGGTGTTGATCACATCATGGGCAATAATTTTTTCCAGCAGGTAGTCTTCGGGAACCACCAGTGTTTTTACCCCGGCTTTATCCAGCTCACGAATGTGACGCATGGTAATGCGCTGGCCTTCCTCCACCAGCAACTTGGTCTTGATTTTGATATCAAAGGTGGCGACATCGCCGCGCAAACGTTCGGGCACCAGCTTCATGCTAATACCGTCTTTGGTAAATTTGAAATCGTTATTGTCAAAGAACAGTTCAACAATTTGTTCGTTGTTATAACCCAGCGCTTTCAGCAACACGGTAACCGGCAACTTGCGACGACGATCAATACGGGTAAACAGACAGTCTTTCGGATCAAATTCAAAGTCCAGCCAGGAACCGCGATAGGGGATCACCCGCGCGTTGAACAAAAGTTTGCCGGAGGAATGCGTCTTGCCCTTGTCGTGATCAAAGAACACGCCGGGGGAGCGATGTAGCTGGGAAACTATGACACGCTCGGTGCCATTAATAACAAAGGTGCCGTTATCGGTCATCAACGGCACTTCGCCCATGTAAACTTCCTGTTCACGCGTTTCTTTTAAGGTCTGAGTCTTAGCTTCCTTGTCATAGATAAACAGGCGCAGGGTGACACGCAGGGGAGCGGCATAGGTAACGCCGCGCATCTGACATTCCTTGACATCAAATACTGGCGTACCGAGACGATAGTCTACGTAGTCAATTGATGCATTACCCGAATAACTGGTAATAGGAAAAACGGATTTGAAAGCGGCATGCAAGCCCTTTTCATTACGTTTTTCTATCGGCACATCCTGCTGCAAAAAGCCACGAAATGAATCTATCTGTGTAGCAAGCAGGTAGGGGATTTCGAGGATACTGGGACGACGGCCAAAATTTTTGCGAATCCGTTTCTTTTGTGTAAGCGAATAACCCATTGGACACCTTGCGCGTAACTGTTAATCTGAAAAAGATCTGTTGCATTCACTGCAACAGGGAATGCACGGCGGGCCGACAATCATTGCGTTGATTGTCAGCCCACCGTGCATACAGTTTCGTTATCCACCACGAAACATTCAACCGACCGAAGCCCGTTCAACGCGTCATTGTGGGGGATACGAATCAAGCCTGAAGTAATCGAAATTACTTAAGGTCGACTTCAGCACCAGCTTCTTCAAGCTGTTTCTTGACGTCTTCGGCTTCGGTTTTAGCGGCAGCTTCTTTAATAGTGGAAGGCACGCCTTCAACCATTTCTTTCGCTTCTTTAAGACCCAGTCCGGTGATAGCACGAACAGCCTTAATGACGGAAATTTTATTTGCGCCAAAGCTGGTCATAACAACATCAAACTCGTCTTTTTCTTCAACCGCAGCCGCTTCACCAGCCGCTGCAGGTGCAGCAGCAACCGCAGCCGCAGCAGAAACGCCAAATTTTTCTTCCATCGCTTCGATTAAATCAACGACTTCCATTACTGTCATACTGG
>CAZIJT010000223.1:0-3309 GCA_964539595.1 uncultured Thiohalophilus sp.
TCATTGACTTTTTCATTAAATATCCAAAATACCTGACTCTTTCAATAACATCCCCGACACCATATTTTAATTCTTTGATAACTATACAATTGCCTGAACAAGGTTTCTATTCCGGGTAAGCTGAGGTGTTGTTGCGTAAAATGTGTTCAGGAATTTATTAAGTCGCAAAACGACCTTAAGATCAAGTTCCTTTCGGCCAATGATATCAGCTAATTTCTTGAAACAACAGTCTGTTAGAATCGCATTTCAGGGAGATAGTTTCACCAGCGTATCGATGGTATACGAGTTCTATATTGTGATTTTCTAATGTCTCCTGTCTGCTACTTGCATTTTACTTACCGAAAACAAGGTGAACGCTGGTCAATAACCTCGCACTTCAGGGGAAGGTCTTTATATTCCCACTGTACTCTAAATTGTCATATCCACATCCTAAAATCAGTTTTCATATTTTGTTCTGATTGGGGGAATTGTCATGAAATTTACACGTCGTCGGTTTGTGCAGGCTTTAGGCAGTAGCAGCGTGCTACTTCATCCTGTTGGTTCTACATTTGCTGGTAATAAGGATAAGCAAGATGAGCATGCAGATAAAAGCATGTTGTTTCAGCATGGTGTGGCGAGTGGCGACCCATTGCACGACCGTGTGATTTTATGGACTCGAATCAGCTCCAGACGGCGTAATCAAAAAACTGTGCCGGTGAATTGGCGAATTGCACGAGATCCGGAATTTGATACGGTTGTAAATGAAGGAATGACATTTGCATCGGATATACAGGATTTCACCGTAAAGATCGATGCAGAGGGTTTGCAGCCTGGAACCACATATTACTATCAATTCCATGCATTGGGAGCGTATTCCCCGGTAGGTCGCACCCGAACCCTGGCTGTTGGTCATGTGGATAAACTTCGTATCGCCTTTACTTCATGTTCAAATTTTCCATTTGGTTACTTTAATGTGTATCGAATGATTGCACAGCGAAACGATCTGGATGTGGTATTACACCTCGGCGATTACATTTATGAATATGGCAACGGAACTTATGGTGATGGCACAGCATTAAATCGTATACCGCAACCGAATGCAGAGATTATTACGCTGGATGATTATCGTACACGCTATGCGCAATATCGTCTGGATCCCGATTTACAGGAGGCGCATCGTCAGCATCCATTTATTACTGTATGGGATGACCATGAAACGGCTAACAATGCATGGAATAATGGAGCGGAAAACCATAACCCGGAATTAGGTGAAGGTGAATGGCTGGATCGGCGTGCAGCGGCTGTCAAGGCTTATTATGAATGGATACCGATTCGTCAAGTTGACAAGAATGACCCGTTAAAAAGTTATCGTAAATTCCGGTTTGGTAATCTGATAGATTTGATAATGCTGGACACGCGACTATATGGTCGTGATCAGCAGGTGGCAAACGACCTGGATCCAGCGCTCAATGATCCCAATCGTAAACTGTTAGGCGACGAACAGGCTCAATGGTTGCTGGATAGTCTGGATGATTCCAAAAATGACGATATCCGTTGGCGCGTACTGGGACAACAGGTGATGTTTGGCCAGTTGATCGTGGCTGGTCGGATTTTTAATGTTGATCAATGGGATGGTTATCCAGCCAGCCGTACACGTGTGATAAATCATTTGCGGGATAATTATATTGATAACACCATCATTTTAACAGGAGACATACATTCCTCATGGGCGATGGATATCACTGACAATCCCTATGATTCGAGCCAGTATAATACGCAAACGGGGCAGGGTTCTGTCGCAGTTGAATTTGTTACTCCAGCGGTAACCTCGCCAGCAATACAGAATGAAGTGAAAGCAGATCAAACCGCACAGTATTTAATGGCAACCAATCCGCATATGAAATATGTTGACCTGTTTCATCGTGGCTATGTATTGCTGGACATCGATCATGAACGCACACAGGCAGAATGGTACCACGCTGAAAGTATTGTTGAGCCAAACAATACTAATCAGGTATTTGCTGGTGCATTTCTGATTCAGGATTCAAGCAACTACCTGGTGCCGTCGTTCGAGATAAGTCGTGAAAAAGAAGATGCGCCGGAACCTGCACCTTATACTTCCAGCGAGCGTGAGTCAGAATCGGTAGAAAGGTAGTGGGAGTATTTGGGGTTAGCGTAAAGACTGGTTGGCAATGAAAGACCACGGTAGTGATGAGAGAATAATTTTCACACTGACCCCAAATTTTCTGACCCCAAATTTTCTTGGTTTGTATCCCAAGATCAGGTCGATTTACTGAGCACAATATAAATATCGCTTGCAATTTACACAATATCTGGCAAATTGTATTAAGTTCTCAAAAAACATCGGCCACCAGTAAAGCTGGTTTATTTTTGGTTTTTCTGCAGCCTTGTTAGCATAAATGCAGTCACAATCAACCACAGGCTAACACTCATCCAGCTGGGCTTTCAAAAGTGCTACTTTTTCAGGTCCATGATTGGGAACGTTATGTGGAATAAACTTAATCTGCGGAGGTGAAAATGTCTAAAAGCATCAAAGGCACACAAACGGAAAAAAACTTGCTGATCGCATTTGCAGGTGAATCACAGGCAAGAAACCGATATACATATTTTGCCAGCGCGGCCAAAAAAGAAGGTTTAGTTCAGATAGCAGATATATTTGAAGAAACTGCAAATCAGGAAAAAGAGCATGCTAAAAGGTTCTTTAAATTTCTTGAAGGTGGTGATGTTGAAATAACAGGAACATTTCCTGCAGGGGAAATTGGAACTACGCTTGAAAATTTAAGGGCGGCTACAGCCGGAGAAGAGCATGAATGGACGGAACTGTATCCAGCCTTCGCGAAAGTGGCCAGGGATGAAGGGTTTAGCCAAATCGCGGCAGCATTTGATGCAATTTCAATTTCTGAAAAGCAGCACGGGAAACGATACAGGGATCTTGCAGATAATCTTGAGGCAGGAAAAGTTTTCAAAAGAAATGGGAAAGTTGTCTGGCGTTGCCGAAATTGTGGTTATCTTCATGAGGCGGAAGAGGCTCCAAACGTATGTCCGGCGTGTCTGCATCCCCAGGCATATTTTGAATTACTGGCTGAGAATTGGTAATCCGCATATCAAAATTGTGCACCTTTGAAAGCTATGATGAAACCGTTATGTGAAATAAGATAGTTATCGTAACATCTGAAAAATAGCCGAGGGTTAATCCCGGCCTTTCGGGAAACATAATATCCGCAGTGATGTGGAAATGATTTTAACAGATGAAGATGGCGCCCCGGAGACGATTCGAACGTCCGACCTGCCGCTTAGGAGGCGGCTGCT
>CAZIJT010000224.1:0-3297 GCA_964539595.1 uncultured Thiohalophilus sp.
TAATGTTTGGAGTCACCCCACATCTCGTAGATGCCCGGGGTCTTTTCTCGGTGGCAGGAGACGCACTCGGCGCTTTCCTTACTCATATATTTAAAGCCTTCGAGTATTTGTACCGGCTTTTCTTTATTTTTAGCAGCCGCTGGCGAAATCAGCGCAAACTGCAAACAGACGATACTTAAAAACAATGCCATCAACACTGCACTGGTTTTGTGCATAGTGCTGGATGATTTGCATTCAGCAATGGTTTTCATGTGGTTTTTCCCCTGGTACGACCCTGCGTACATAGCAACGTTACAAATATTTGAATCGATAGGCTTAATAGCAATATCCCTGCCATTAATAACCGACAAAAACACTAATATAGTTAAGTCTTTAGTATTTAGTAATTTTTTAATATTAAACGAACAATGGTGCGCGCGGGATTATATAGTAAACACAGGCGAGTGCCTCATGATTGTGCGAAATTAGTAAAACAAGATCATACTGGTGCAAATAACAAACTATCCCGCTACAAGCGGACGAGTAGTAGCGGTAGGTTCGCCTTCAGGCGAACATGCGCGGCTGAAGCCGCACCTACGATGTTACTTCGCGGCAAGCAGTGGGGAATTTAACCCTAAGAGAATAAACTTCCCTGCAGCAAGCGGACGGGTAGTAGCGGTAGGTTCGCCTTCAGACGAACATGCGCGGCTGAAGCCGCACCTACGATGTTACTTCGCGGCAAGCAGTGGGGAATTTAGCCTGGTTGGCGACTCAGGTTGTTACTGACAGCTTTGCACATCTACACGCTGACCCAGATTTTCAAGTGCCACATCAGCCTGCCGAAAGCCATTGGACTGTGACTTTGACCACCAGTGTAGCGCCTCACAGTAGCTCTGTTTGCCGGCCACGCCATTGGCGTACATGGCACCCAAATTATACTGTGCCAGCGCATCACCACTGGCAGCCGCCAGTAACCACCAGCGTTTGGCTTCTTTAAAATTCTGGCTTACGCCCTTAGCACCGGTAGCATAGATTATCCCAAGATTATATTGAGAATCCGAGTTGCCTTTCAATCCGGCTGAACGCCACCATTTTATCGCTTTGGGAATATTTTTTTTGACTCCCAGCCCTCGTGCATAGACCAGTCCAAGGTTGTGCTGGGCATCACTATAGCCCTGCTCGGCGGCGCGTTGATACCAATGAGTCGCCTTGTTTCTATCATTACTGGCCGACTCGTAGAGTACGCCAAGAAAAAATTGCGCCTTGCTATTGCCACCTTGCGCCAGGGGTAACCAGATTCTTTCTGCACGATAGAAGTCCTTGTCCTTAAAGGCAATCACACCTTGTAAGAAATCAAGCTCGGCAACCGTCGCCTGTTGTCCCAGGCTCAATAGGCTTGAATTTAATGACTGACTGGTCGGAGTGGTCAGTGCAGACTGTGTACCCGCCTGCGTCGGCAGCGCGAGCAACATTAATGATGCAAACAGGACAAAGCCCAGGCAATAACCCAATGCGGCTTCTATCTTAATGCTGTAAATAAGGGACGGGTTAAAAACTGTTCGACGCATAACATATCTCCAATACATGCCCATTACTACAGGCTTTCTATATGTTTTAACGTCTATGTTGTGACTGACTTTAGTTTTTTTATATCCTTTTCTGCTTGATTTTCAGCGGATACCCGTTCTCATTTTAGCCACGAATAGCTGTATCCATGCGCACCAGCGCCGCTGCCCACGGCTCGCCCTTATTTTCCCCGCGACTCATTAATTCCATAAGTCCATAGGCAAATTGTCGATTTTCAGGCGTCATATCCACTAATTTTCTGAGCATGTACATGTGCCCACTTTTCTCGATATCCAGAGTTTTGCACAAGGCATAAAGCGATAACGCCTGCCCTGAGCGAGGATCCGATTCAATCAGTGCAACAACCTGTTCAAGTAGATTTTCAATCATCCTGTTTCTCCTGCTAAAAATATCAGGCAATAAAAAAGGACAGGTGATAGCACCTGCCCTTTTTATTTTCTGGAAATAACGGCGAGACTCAAGCCCCGCAGCTATTTATTTCCATGATTTACTTGTAGAAAGAAATCATTTTTTCCAGGCTTTTCGCGGTAATTTTGTCCGCATTACCGGCTGTGCCAAAGGCTTCATAACGCGCCTTACAGATTTCCATCATGCCCTTGGTCGCTTCCTTGAGGAATTTACGCGGATCAAAGTTGGATGGATTCTCGGACAGGTGTCTGCGAACAGAACCGGTAGAAGCCATACGCAGGTCGGTATCAATGTTGACCTTACGCACACCATTCTTGATGCCTTCAACAATTTCTTCCACCGGTACGCCATAAGTCTGGCCCATGTCACCACCGAAAGAATTGATCACTTTTAGCCAGTCCTGAGGTACGGAAGAAGAACCATGCATCACCAGATGGGTATTCGGGATGCGTGCGTTGATTTCCTTGATGCGATCAATACGCAGGATTTCGCCGGTAGGTTCTTTAGTGAACTTGTAGGCACCGTGAGAGGTACCAATCGCAATCGCCAGTGCATCTACACCGGTTTGTTCAACGAAGTCAGCGGCTTCTTCAACGCCGGTCAGCAGCTGATCCATGTCCAGCTTGCCTTCGGCACCGTGGCCATCTTCTTCGCCCATTTCACCAGTTTCCAGTGAACCCAGACAACCCAGTTCGCCTTCAACAGATACGCCACCGGCATGCGCCATTTTCACGACTTCTTTAGTCACCGCAACATTGTACTCAAAGCTTGAGGGTGTCTTCATGTCGGCTTCTAAAGAACCATCCATCATTACCGAGCTGAAACCGGACTGAATGGAACGCAGACATACGGCTGGTTCAGAACCATGATCCTGATGCATCACAACCGGGATGTGCGGATACATTTCAATCGCCGCACTAATCAGGTGACGCAGGAAGGGTTCGCCTGCATAGGAACGCGCACCGGCTGAACCCTGCATGATAACCGGGCTGTTGGTGGCATCGGCTGCCTGCATGATGGCATGCACCTGCTCCATATTGTTTACGTTGAACGCGGGCATGCCGTAGCTGTTTTCTGCCGCATGATCCAGTAATTGACGCATCGAGATAATGGCCATGTTCGACCTCCTTTAAAAAGTTAGTTTTAAATTAAGTTGTACTTACTTATAGCCAGTTTGCAATATCAACTGGCCGGGTATTCGTTTATTAACTGCTAGTTTATTCAGTGGTTCGGTTCAACCATTTCGCCCACACGCACAATCTTCATTGCATTGGTACCACCCATGACGCCCATTAAATCGCCCTTGGTGATAATCACCAGATC
>CAZIJT010000225.1:0-3209 GCA_964539595.1 uncultured Thiohalophilus sp.
GGCATGATCCAGTAATTGACGCATCGAGATAAGGGCCATATTTGACCTCCTTTCAAAAGTGAGTTTTAAATTGAAAAAAAATAAAAATCGTACTGCTTAAAACCGGTAGGCAAACCATGCGCAACCGGGAATTCTTTCTAATAAACAACCCCGCCGCAAGTCGGGGCTATTAAGTTGTAATCTGCCGATGGCTTTCCCCTCTGGACTTCGCGCTTCGCTCTACCTATCCCAGTATTTTTCGCTGCAAGCAGAGGGGGAATCAAACCCAACGAGATTAATAACCGGCTTATTCTGTTCCGTTGTCCGGCTCAACCATTTCGCCAACGCGCACAATCTTCAGCGCATTGGTACCGCCCATGACGCCCATCAGATCGCCCTTGGTGATAATCACCAGATCGCCATCACGCACCGCGCCACGGCGTAACAGTTCATCCACGGCCTCTTTGTTAATCTCGGCGTGATCTTTACTGGTGACTTCAAAACTGACCGGACACACCCCGCGATACAATGTAACCTTGCGGCGAGTTTCCACATGGCTGGTAAGCGCATAAATCGGAATCCTTGAGCTGATACGCGACATCCACAGCGTCGTCGATCCCGATTCGGTCAGGGCCGCAATCGCCTTCACACCCAGGTGGTTGGCGGTATACATGGAGGCCATAGCAATAGCCTCATCCATGCGCTGGAAGGTGGTGTCGATACGGTGATCCGAATGGGTGGCGATACGCTGCTTTTCCGCTTCGCGGCAGACCCGATCCATAGCCGCAATCGCTTTATCAGGGTATCGACCGGTTGCCGTTTCAGCGGAAAGCATAACTGCATCGGTACCATCCAGCACCGCATTGGCCACGTCAAAGACTTCTGCGCGGGTCGGAATGTGGCTATGAATCATGGATTCCATCATCTGGGTGGCAGTGATCACCACCTTGTTCATGGTACGCCCCAGGCTGATCAGGTGTTTTTGCACCGGCGGCAGAGCCGCATCGCCGATTTCCACACCCAGATCGCCGCGGGCAATCATGATGACGTCACTGGCCTCGATAATTTCCTCGACATTCTCCAGCGCATCGGCACGTTCAATCTTGGCCACAATGCCGGCATGGCCGCCGGCTGCCTGCATTAATTCACGCGCCTTGTGGATATCATCGGCACAACGTGGAAAGGATACCGCCAGATAGTCCGCCTGCATTTTAGCGGCCAGCTTGATGTCTTCCCGATCTTTTTCGGTCAGCGCCGGGGCCGAGAGGCCGCCGCCCTGACGATTCAGACCCTTGCGATCAGACAGTTCTCCGCCGGCCACCACCTTGCAGTTGACTGCGGTGCCATCGACGTTATCGACCCACAGCACAATGCCGCCGTCATCGAGCAGCAGGGTATCACCCCGCTTGACGTCATCAGGCAAAGCCTTGTAGGAAATGCCGACCCGCTCGACGGTACCGGCTTTCGGATCCAGCGCCGTATCAAGCGTGAAGGGAGCGCCGTCCTCGAGTTCAACCTTGCCATCTTTGAAGCATTCGATACGTATTTTTGGACCCTGCAGGTCACACAGAACCCCCACCTGGCGGCCATGAGCGCGCGCCCGATTGCGTAACTGCTCAGCCCGCGCAATATGTTCTTCCGGCGTACCGTGGGAAAAGTTTACCCGCACTACATCCACGCCAACCTCGATGATCTTGTCGAGCATTCTGGCGTCGCTGGTTGCCGGACCTAATGTAGCTATGATTTTAGTTCTGCGCATATAAGCTTCAATGGCGAACAACAAATGTTAAATGGCTGCTAACAACCTGATTTCACTCTTGTTATTCGTCCCTGGTTCCTCGTTACTGTTCATTTAGCACGCTGTTCAAGCATGGCAACCGCAGGCAATGTTTTACCTTCCAGATATTCAAGAAATGCCCCTCCGGCTGTCGAGATATACGAAACCTTATCATAAATATCGTATTTCTGAATCGCGGCAATGGTATCGCCACCCCCTGCCAGGCTGAAACCTTTAGCATTGGCAATCGCCATCGCTACCGTTTTCGTACCTTCACCAAACTGATCGAATTCAAACACGCCCAGAGGGCCATTCCAGATAATCGTGCCAGCCTGGGAAATAATATCCGCCAGCTCCTTGGCGCTGTCGGGACCGATATCAAAAATCATATCATCATCGTCAACATCCGAAGCCGCTTTTAAGGTCGCTTCTGCGCTTTCAGAAAATTCTTTGGCACAAACAACATCGCTAGCTATCGGAATATTGGCACCGCGTGCTTTCATTTTTTCAATCAGCGCTTTAGCCGTATCAACCAGATCATCTTCGCACAATGATTTACCTACATTGTATCCCGCGGCTTTAAGAAAAGTATTGGCAATACCGCCGCCAACCACCATCTGATCAACTTTTTCAGACAGGGCTTCAAGCACCGTCAATTTGGTAGACACTTTTGAACCACCGACAATGGCCACCATTGGGCGAGCCGGCTCAGCCAGCGCCTTGGCCAGGCTGTCCAGTTCATTCGACAGCAACAAACCCGCGCAGGCAACGGCTGCAAACTTGCCCACACCATGAGTTGACGCCTGCGCCCGATGTGCAGTACCAAATGCATCCATAACAAATACATCACATAGTGACGCATATTTTTTCGCCAGCGCTTCGTCGTCCTTCTTTTCACCTGCATTGAAACGCACGTTTTCCAGCAACACAACTTCGCCGGCGGCGACTTCCGGTGCCTTGTCGAGATAATCCTTAATTAATCTGACGTCCTTGCCCAGTTTGGCTGACATGTCTTCGGCAATCGGCTGCATGGAATTTTCTTCGTCAGCCTTGCCTTCTTCAGGACGACCACGATGTGACATCACCATCACAGCTGCACCGGCTTTCATGCAATGTTCAATGGTGGGCATGGACGCGGCAATACGCGCATCCGAGGTTACTTTGCCATCTTTAACCGGAACATTTAAATCAGCGCGAATCAAAACACGCTTACCGGCAAGATCAAGGTCGGTTAATTTGATAAAAGACATGTAAAACTCCTAAAAACATTTTTAAAAACTATTAGCTAAACGATTGCTTAGATAATAACTCTTGCAAACGGCGGTTAATAAACGCAAAGAACGCTGAGGCGCAAAGAAAATAGTAAACTCTGCGTCTCTGCGACCTTTGCATTAAAAGTCCAGTCCCGGATTAATTAGCCGCTACATGCTCAACAAAGCGCAGCATGTTACAG
>CAZIJT010000226.1:0-3209 GCA_964539595.1 uncultured Thiohalophilus sp.
AGTCCGGCTTCGGCGTTGGTGCCTTCCAGACGCACGACCACGGGGATCGCCAGCTGGACTTCTTTCACTGCTTGAATAATGCCCTCGGCAATCAGATCACAACGCACGATACCGCCGAAGATATTCACCAGAATGCCTTTTACCTGTGGATCGGAAATAATAATTTTAAACGCCTCGGCGACTTTTTCAGCCGTAGTACCGCCGCCGACGTCGAGGAAGTTGGCGGGTTGGCCGCCGCGAAGTTTGATCAAATCCATCGTCGCCATAGCAAGGCCCGCGCCATTGACCATGCAGCCGATGGTGCCTTCGAGGCTGACATAATTGAGGCCGTGTTCAGCCGCGCGGGCTTCCTTTTCATCTTCCTGTGAGATATCGCGCATGGCGAGTAAATCGGCATGGCGGTAGAGCGCGCTATCGTCGAGATTGATTTTTGCATCGAGCGCCAGCAGCTCGCCTTTGGTATCCAGCACCAGCGGATTGATTTCCAGCAGACTCAGATCCTTGTCGGTGAACAGACGGTAGAGTCCGGCCATGATTTGATGAAAGGCTTTAGCCTGTGCGCCGAGATCCAGCGCAAAGGCCAGTTTACGGCTTTGATAGGGCATCAGCCCCACAGCTGGATGCACAAATACAGTATGAATTTTTTCCGGCTGGCTACGGGCGACTTCCTCGATGTCCATGCCACCTTCGGTGGAGGCCATGAAAACAATGCAGGAACGCGCGCGATCCACCAGCATGCCCAGATAAAGTTCTCGCTTGATATCACAGGGGGCGACGATCATGAGCTGATTGACGGGCTGACCCTGCGCATCGGTTTGTGGCGTGACCAGTTGTGAGCCGAGCAGGGAGGCCGCGTAGTCACGCAGCGCTTCTTCGTTGTCCAGCAATTTGACCCCGCCGCCCTTGCCGCGCCCACCGGCATGTACCTGTGCCTTGACCACCCAGCGTGAGCCGCCTAATGTCTGCGCGGCTGCGAGGGCGTCTGCGGCACTGGCCGCCACCCGACTTTCAGGAACCGGGATGCCGTAGTCATGGAATAGCTGTTGGGACTGATATTCATGCAGATTCATACTGTTGCCTGTTTGGTCTGGTTTAACTCGTAAAGATACAAGATCTAAGATAAAAGGTACAAGATATAAAAAGAAAAGGATTGAGGCTTTATCGTCATCCTTGTATCTTGTATTTTTTATCTGAACTTTAATTTATCTGAATTACAGAGAAAATCTATGGGACTGATTCGACTGGTTGTTATCCTTGTTATCGTCTGGCTGGTTTACAGTATGACTCGTCGCTGGATTGCCTCATTAGAGCAGAAGCAGGCGCAGAAAAAACAGCAGCAGTCTTCACGTATTAGCACCATGGTCAGTTGCGCCCATTGCGGTTTGCATGTGCCACAGGATGAGGCGCTACAGGCGCAGGGTAAATATTATTGTTCTGATGAGCACCAGAAATTGTCGGATTCTGTATAACGCGGCTGGCTAAATATGGCTAACCCACTTAACCAGCTTAAGCGTAGCTCAGCGCGTGATAGTCTGGAATACACCTGGCTGCCGCTGGAGTTTCTGAATAAATACCGCTTTTTGATTGCCGCGTTTTTTAGCTTTATTTATGTTTTTGATTTGCAGTTTCATCCGTTAGCGACGCATGATCCCCGTCTGTTTTTCTTCACGGCGCTGGCCTACCTGTTTTTTTCACTGGGTTTTATTTTTTTACTGCGCTGGCAATGGCCGGGTTTTTATACCCAGATTTACCTTCATATAAGTGTCGATATCCTTGCTACCGTGCTGCTCATGCATGCCAGCGGCGGGGTCAGCAGCGGTCTGGGAACCTTGCTGATTATCGTTATTGCGGGCGGAAGCATTCTGGTTAGCGGGCAGCGTCAGGCATTGTTTCTGGCTTCAATTGCCTCGTTGTTAATTCTGGCTGAAATCGCCTATAGCCGGATCGCTGAATCAATGCTGAATAACAGTTATACCCAGGCGGGGATCCTGGGGCTGACACTCTTTATTACCGCCCTGGTTGCCCATGCCTTTGCCCATCGAATCCGCGAGAGTGAAGCGTTGGCGACTCGTCGCAGCGTGGATCTGGCCAATATGGCGGAGTTGACCGAGCATATTATTCAGCGCATGCAGACCGGAATTGTGGTGATTGATAATAACAAAGTGGTGCGGTTGATGAACGAGTCCGCCTGGCATATGTTTGGCATGCCGTCGATTGCGCATGATCCGGTGCTGGATAAAATTTCGTTGCCGCTGGCCGAGGTCTTTCGTCAGTGGCAGCAGCAACCCGAGATGAAGGTGCAGGGCTTCGCGCCAAGCACAGAATATCATCATATCGTACCGCGCTTTGCGCGCATTGGTAAGGATGCAAACAGTGGCGTACTCATTTTTCTCGAAGATGCTTCTTCGGTGGCGCAGCGGGCGCAGCAGTTGCAACTGGCGTCACTGGGTCGCCTGACCGCCAGTATTGCCCATGAGATTCGCAATCCATTGGGGGCGATCAGCCATGCCGGTCAATTGCTGGCAGAGTCACCGCAGCTGGACAAACATGATCAACGCCTGACACAAATTATTAGCGATCAGTCAAAGCGTATGAACACCATCATCGAAAGTATTATGCAGCTGGGACGGCGGGATAGCTCACGACCGGAAGTTTTCAATTTGAATGATTTTTTACAACGCTTCATGCATGATTTCATGATTGCCCATACGGATGAGCAGCAACAGGTAAAGATCGAAGTAAATCCAGTCAGCGTTGAAATTCGTTTTGATATTACCCATTTGCAGCAGATCCTGACCAATCTCTGTGAAAATGGTTTGCGTCACAGTCAGGACTATGCAGGCAGTCCGCGAGTGGAATTGCGCGGCGGGATGGTGCAGGATCAGCAACGGGCGTTTCTGGATGTGATCGATCACGGTTCGGGTATCTCGGTGGATACGGCAGAACATATTTTTGAACCGTTTTATACCACCTCGAATACCGGTTCTGGGCTGGGGCTGTATATTTCACGAGAACTGGCGGAATGCAATCAGGCCAATATAAAGTACCAGCCAGTTGCTAGCGGGGGCAGTTGTTTTCGCATCAGTTTTCAAGATCCGCGCCGACAAATGAGCTAAGGACGCGTTGATTAATTTCGTTCGTCCTGAGCTTGTCGAATGAGCTAAGGACGCGTTGATTAATTTCGTTCGTCCTGAGCTTGTCGAATGAGC
>CAZIJT010000227.1:0-3205 GCA_964539595.1 uncultured Thiohalophilus sp.
AGAAATGTTATATCCATGACTATTTTTACTTTGATAAATTGAGGATTAGCCGTTTTGCGTATCAAAAGCCGTTGGAATAAAAAGAACAAAACCCATAGCCTTGAGGAAATTGCCGGCGCCGTTGCTTTTATTCTCTGGCGGATTGCTACTAATGGGGTGCTGAGCCTGGAAAACGAGGATTTCCAGACTGATTCCCAGCAACAGCGCCTGGATGTGATTTCGGAATTTCTCGCTTTTTCGATCCATCTGACCGATCGCATCACGATTGAACGTTTCGATGAAAACGAGCGCATGCGTTTTATAACCGAGCTGGCTACCAAATGCGCAAAACATCTTGAGGACAACCTGCGGGATGTGATTGGCAAGGGTGATTATCGCGATGCCTTCATTGATACCTTGAACCGGCGCATGGCGGATTACGCCGACTTCAATTATTCTGATGAGGAGGGGCCCAGTTTCGGTATGAAGCGTTTTTTTGGGGAACAGATTACCAAGGTCCTGGGTGAGAGAAACAGTAAGTGGGTCAGCTCACAGGTGATGGATATTGAAGTCCCTGAAATTTTGTCCCACATCAAGCGCGCCATACCAAATCTGTTTAAATAACAGCAGCTTGCATTGATGGGTAGAGCACAACCGAAACTCATTTTTTTCAGAATGAGAATCGGGCACAAAAAAAGCGGGCTATTTTATAGCCCGCTTTTTTGCTGACGAACTGAAAGTTTCAGTCGTTTACTTGGCCCATTTGCCGAAGTTGTCAGTGGTCGCGTTCTGACCGTCTTCGAAACCTGCGCTGTAGGCTTCGGTCAGACGTTGTTCTTCACGTTCTGGGTTGTGCAGAAAACCACCCTGCCAGCCCTGGATGTACTCGGCATCTACGCCCATTTCTTCCATTTTCACTACTGCATCGTAATAAGCCTGGTTCATCAGAATCTCCTCATGTATCAGCTAAAAGTTAATCAACAATAAAAAAATAAAAATCTAGTCAGTCTCAGCTTCTGGCGGCTTCAAGCCTTGCCAGCGCCGCACCGGAACCCAGTACCTTGCGCATAGTTTCCACAGCCTCTGCCAGCGTCTCACTGCGCTCAGGCGGGGGGAGACAAATTGATGCGGAATATACCAGACAATCGCGGGCAGATCCCGTTTTTCCTTGCAATGCTTCCATGCCCGTTTCTGCTCGAATAGCGGTCTGCATGCTTTCCTTTGGAGCAGGGCAGGCCAATGCGTAATACCTGTGCGCTATTTAAACTTATCCAGTTGTTTTGGATGAATTTTTGAGAAAAGGGAGTATACCGTTCCACCTGTATAGCCTGTATATCCCTATAGAGAGGGGCAATTAATCGTATATATCCCTCATCAGTAATACCTTAGTGGCTTTGTCAGATAAAAAAATCAGGATATACTGTCATACCTGAGAATCGAAGCGAATATTGCCGGCTAGCGGCCGGGCGGGAGAAAAATCATGTCAGATATGAACAAAGAAGTAGAATTTAACAGCGCTATGGCGGCTTTTGAGTCCAAGCAGTTTGCCCATGCCGCTCAGATGCTGGGTCCCTTTGCCCATGAGGGCAATGCGGAAGCCCAGCACCGCCTGGCTATCATGTACCAGAATGGCCTCGGTGTGGCGCAGGTTGATGAGGAGGCAGTGAAATGGATGAAGGCCGCTGCTGAGCAAAACCATGCTCTGGCGCAACACGGGCTGGGCTTTATGTATATGGAAGGGGAGTGCGTGGAAAAAGATCCCGCCGCCGCAGTTAAATGGCTGACACTTGCTGCCGAGCAGGGACTGGCTGGTTCCCAGACCACCCTGGCGATGATGTACGAACAGGGTAATGGCGTGGAAAAGAATCTGGAAGAAGCTAAAAAGTGGTACGCCAAAGCCGGGTTTTGATAACCAGTATTGAAAGTAAGCACATAGTTTTATTTAGGAAAAGAAAAACATGAGTCCTACAATATTTAGTGTGGCTATAGATTTTTCTTTTTCTCACGAGAAGAGGAAAGAATGCATGTTCATGTATTCTCTGGTGATGGTGAAGCAAAATTCTGGCTTGAACCAGAAATTGAACTCGCAAAGAACTGTCACTACAATAGAAAGCAACTCAAAGAAATCGAAGCATTAGTAGAGGCACATTACAATGAGCTCATTAGCGCATGGAAACAATACTTTAGCCGTTGAGGTTACAAACATCTCAACGCATGGCATATGGCTTCTGGCTCATAATAAAGAGTTATTCATGTCGTATGATGATTTCCCCTGGTTTAAAAATCAAACTGTTAAATCTATCATAAATGTAGAAGAACGGGGCGCGGACCATTTCTATTGGCCTGATATTGATGTCGATTTAACAGTCGAATCTATTGAACACCCTGAACGCTTCCCACTTAAAGCAAAAAACACATAATAATCTCACTCTGGTAGAGACTGACAAATTTTTTGTCTGGCAATAATGCTTATCGCGTTGTTTGAAATTTTATGATGGAGAGCATTATTTTTTCATGCGTTTTTACAGTAGATAACCTATGCGTCCAGCCCACCTCAACACTGTCATTGAAACCGAATTTACCAGCACCCGCGAGGGTCATCATACCCCGGTGATGATCTGGGGCGCACCGGGTATTGGTAAGTCGCAAATCGTTGCTCAGGTGGCGCAGAAACATAATGTGCCGCTGATTGATATCCGTCTGTCGCAAATGGAACCCAGCGATCTGCGCGGCATTCCGTTTCGTGAGGGTGATAAAGTGGAGTGGGCTGTTCCCGGTATGCTACCGGATGTCAAACGTCACGGTGCTGAAGGTATTCTGTTCCTGGATGAAATCACCTCAGCGCCGCCGAGCGTTTCCGCCGCTGCCTATCAGTTGATCCTGGATCGCCGTCTGGGGGATTACGAAGTGCCCGAGGGCTGGGCTATTATTGCCGCCGGTAATCGCCAGGGCGATCGCGGTGTGACCTACAGTATGCCTGCGCCATTGGCCAATCGTTTTTCCCATTTTGAATTCGAATTGAACCTTGATGACTGGGTAGCATGGGCTTATCAGAATAATATCGATGATCGCATCATTGCTTTTTTACGTTTTCGTCCTGAAATGCTGTTCGAGTTTGATCCAACGCATAATCCGGTCGCTTTTCCTTCGCCACGTTCCTGGGAGTTTGCTCACCGGGCGCTGAAAAAATTCGAGTTCAATAATCAACTGCGGCTCAGCGCCCTGC
>CAZIJT010000228.1:0-3191 GCA_964539595.1 uncultured Thiohalophilus sp.
GGTTTAAGATCAAATACGCGGTGCTCATTACGATGTTTGGCCTCTACGCTGTTGGTGTTGCTATGGCAGATCCTGATTATGAAAGGCTGAAGCACTACGCCGATAAAGTCGTGGCAAAGATGCCAAGTACTTGGCGAGTGGTCGAGGAGAAAACGGGTGTCATTCCTTATGGCCACTATGACGGGTTGAAATATGAAGGCCCGGGAGGGTTGTTGTTGGTATTAATAGGTGATCGGGATGTGTTCTTTGACTGGAAAGACAAAAGCGGTGTCTGGCATCAGGAATCGCTCGCCAAGGAATCTCTTGAAGTATGGATAATGCCATCCGAATATCATCAAAGTTGGAAACATTTTTTTGTCATGAAGAGTCCCGTTCCAGCGGAGAGGATTTACTCTGGTAAGGAGGTAAAGGCGTATGGTTATCCTACTCACCATATCGCGTCTCTTGAAAAATTTGAGGAGATAGTGTCATCGTTTTCCGCAGTGACAACCAGCTGGTCAGATTCGCCCATTAATACGGGAGTTTTGTCCTGGACAACTTGGGAGAACGATATAAAGGAAGTTTTACAGAATCAATAGGACATTCAATAATCAATAGGGTCAGCCCGTAGGTTGGGCTGAATGTTTTTTATGAAGCCCAACAACTAACTGTAGCGCGCAAAATTACCAACGTACTTTTTCCCAAATTGTTCATCATACGATTTAGCTAAAATCAGTCTATTTTCCCACGCTCTGGTCATAACAAAAAATCCCTTTACCACTTTAAAATCGTACGCTGTCCCAGGCTGAGTTATAACTTTTTCCGAATTGCCATCGTCTTTTGCAGGCGTGTGCATGTTGACGTTCAGTTACGACAAGGTTGGCTGTGTCTCCCGGACATCACCATGGATATCCGGGGCGATGGGTTTGGTTGGCCGTTTTCTTGAAGTCACGGGGCTTGTTTTTTATCTTAAATGTTACTTAAGTCCCTGGCTTTTTCTTCTTCAATAAATCGTTTGCGGTGAAAATGAAAACGCCATGAGGAAAAACTAAGTGGTAAAGTGGCAATGATCATAATGACCAGTGGCCAAGGCAACAGTAATGGAGAATCACCTTGAGGAATTACTTCAGCTATTAATTGTGCTAAAGGAACAGAATATAGTAGCTCGGTTAGCTTTAGAATTGGTTGAAATTGTGATGTGGATATTGTGCTTGCTAGAGTACCTGATGCAAAAAAAACAAAAACAGCACCGGTCAGTAGCATGACAATAAACCAGTTACGTCTTTTTTCTAGTCTAGGTTGAGATTTCATTTTTAACTCCTTGTTGTTTAACGCGCATGTTCGTATGAAAAAGTTTCACCAAATCATTGAGCAACATTAGTCCTAAAAATCCGACATTAACACATAAGGCTGTAGTCAGTAAAATGAGCATTCCTGACGGTATATTTTTTAATAAGTCCAGTACGTTCGCTGATGTAGGCTTCAATATAGTTAGCATGAAAACTACTGATTAAAATAATCAAGTACGAAATAAAACAAACAGCCATAATCTAATTTAATGAAAATCCAGTAATAGATGCATCTGTTATTCTCTTTTTGATGCTGCCGGATCGGCTCTAAAATTATTTCATCTATACCGGCTTAAATCTAGGATCAATCTGGCATAAACATTTCACAAGCAAATCGAAAGAAAATTTTTCAATCTTTCCATTTTTAAGATCAATAATACGAGACTGAGTTAATCCTAAATATTTAGCAGCTTCTTTTAGATTCCAGCCTTTATCATCGATAATGTCACGAATAGCAATCATTAAATCTGAGCAAGCTTTTAACTCAACTGCTTCAGTTTTATTTCTTGCAACGACACTAAAAATATTATCTACTGCTATAGAGTTCATCTAATGTACCGTGCTAATTAATATATTTAAAAATATCATCACGCTATTTTTTCACCAAAAATCCTACGTATACCAAAGGCTGTGATTCTGTAAAAAATGTCTCATATAGCCAAGACATTAGGGGACAAACCATGGTTTTAAAAAATCAGATCAATCGATCTTAACAAAACTGTTTCATTTTATTTTCAATATCCTTCAATCCATTGTTGTAAACTTCCGGGAAGCGATCAACCGCCACGGCCAGATCCTGCCAGTTTCAGTTCAGTTCGTGATGAAAAACCTGGTTACGCAGAAGCCAGATTTTATCAAACCGTCGGGACAGGTTTTTTCGAGTACGTATTTTTCTTGGCATGTGTGGGAAGCTGGCTTTAATGAGCCTGTTGCTTAACCGCGCTTCATGTGAGCGCCAATGCGTTGTTGACACTCAGCAGCCATTACAGAAAAATATCTATTTTCCGAGGCGGCAATCGAAGACGAATGGTTCAATAGTCATCGATTTTCTCAGCTTGCCAAAATCAGGATGATTCGGGTTGATGATGAAATTGAATTGCTGAGGAACGACCGTGCTAGGAACGGCCAATACCAATGATTTGCCACTGGTCAACCATTCATCGCCGATAGCCATGGTTGAAGATGGGAGGGGATCATCTCGCCAGTCTTCCGGAAGAGCATCCGTGGCCAGCGTCATGATGTCATTATCATGCAAGGTGATTTCACAGAGAACAAAATGATTTAGTGCGTCGTTACGATGCAAGTGGATCAGTTTCTCCAGTGCAGCCAAGGCAATGGAGTCGGAGGCATATACCGCAGCCATGCCCTTACTGTTCCATCGGCCACCATACCGTTTGGCTCCTTGGGGATCTAGTGGGTTATCGACGTATTTCGTTTTGATCAGCCGGTAGATCTGCATTAAGTAATGACACCATGCTCCAGGCGACCAATCAGATCCTGAACGTCGTCGGCACCAACTTCCGTGTCGAGGTGTTGCAAGGGGGTATTGCCCCCGAAAGCTTTGGCCGGTTCGCTAAGCCAATGGCGGGTCGCCTCAGTGTCGCCCTCAAACAGCTGAAGGGCAGCACGATAGGCGGTTGCCACTCGATACACCCGATCACTTTCTTGTGGCGACAGGCGTTTTTGAGTGCGTCGGCGAGTCAGAGTGGCCGTCGGCAGGGCAATAATCTGGAGAAGCACCTGCTGAGAAACGCCCAACTCCTTGATCAGCTTGTCGATTACGCTCACGGGGAGACCATGCCGGATCTCAGCAACAAGTTCTTTCCTGCTATTGGCCACCAGGCCAAGACGGGCAAAAATCCC
>CAZIJT010000229.1:0-3179 GCA_964539595.1 uncultured Thiohalophilus sp.
TTTCTGGAGTTAAAAGAATTATGGCCACAATTAACCAATTGGTACGCAAGCCGCGCAAGCGCAAGCTGGAAAAAAGCAACGTTCCAGCGCTTGAGGCCTGCCCGCAGAAACGCGGCGTATGTACTCGCGTATATACCACCACCCCGAAAAAACCAAACTCGGCGATGCGCAAGGTTGCGCGTGTACGTCTGACCAATGGTTTTGAAGTGACAACCTATATCGGCGGTGAAGGACATAACCTGCAGGAGCACTCGGTAGTGCTGATTCGCGGCGGTCGTGTCAAGGATTTACCGGGTGTGCGTTATCACACCGTACGTGGTTCGTTGGATACTTCGGGTGTCAGCGACCGTCGCAAAGGGCGTTCGAAATACGGCGCCAAGCGACCTAAATCGTAAGCAGCGTAATAATTACTGGAACCGATAGTTTCAGTCACATTGAGAAATCAGGAATAGTTAAATGGCTAGAAGGCGTGTAGCAGCAAAGAGAGAAATCTTGCCGGATCCGAAGTTCAAATCGACGGTGATTGCAAAGTTCATCAATATTCTGATGCTGAGCGGCAAAAAGTCTGTCGCCGAAAAAATTGTCTATGGCGCACTGGATTCAGTGGCTGAGCGTCGCAAGACAGAAGATGGCGTTGAAGCTTTTGAAAAAGCACTGGAAAATGTGCGTCCCATCGTGGAAGTGAAATCCCGCAGAGTCGGTGGTGCTACCTATCAGGTGCCGGTCGAAGTTCGTCCTAGTCGTCGCAACACATTGGCCATGCGCTGGTTGGTAGATGCCGCGCGCAAACGCAGCGAAAAAGGCATGGGTGCGCGTCTGGCGGGTGAGATTATGGATGCTTCCGAGAACCGTGGCAGTGCGGTGAAGAAGCGGGAAGATACGCACCGCATGGCGGAGGCCAATAAAGCCTTTGCACATTATCGCTGGTAAGTTAAACGAATTACTTGTTTTGAGGAGAATGACCCCTAACCGGGCTGAAGCAACGTGGCACGCCAAACCCCCATCGAACGCTATCGTAATATCGGCATCATGGCTCACATTGATGCCGGTAAAACGACGACGACTGAGCGTATTCTGTACTACACCGGTATCTCGCACAAGATCGGTGAAGTGCATGATGGCGCCGCGACGATGGACTGGATGGAACAGGAGCAGGAGCGTGGCATTACCATTACTTCAGCGGCGACGACCTGTTTCTGGCAGGGAATGGACAAGCAGTTCCCCCAGCATCGCATTAATATAATTGATACACCCGGACACGTTGATTTCACCATTGAAGTTGAACGTTCCCTGCGCGTACTCGATGGTGCCTGTGCTGTTTTTTGTGCCGTCGGCGGGGTAGAGCCGCAATCCGAAACGGTCTGGCGGCAGGCTGACAAGTACGGTGTGCCGCGCATGGCCTTCGTTAACAAGATGGATCGCGCCGGTGCGGATTTTCTGCGTGTAATCGAACAGATTAAAGATCGTCTGGGCGCCAATGCCGTGCCGATTCAGATGAATATCGGCAGTGAAGAGAATTTCGAAGGTCTGGTTGACCTGGTGCGCATGCAGGCTATTTACTGGAATGAAGCTGATATGGGCGTGACCTATGAAGCACGCGAGATTCCAGAAGCATTGCAGGTGCAATGTACCGAGCTGCGCGAACAAATGGTGGAAGCCGCCGCTGAAGCCAGCGAAGAACTGATGGACAAATACCTCAATGAAGGCGATTTGTCCGAAGATGAAATTAAACAGGGCCTGCGTACACGCACCCTGAATAACGAAATTATTCCCTGCCTGTGTGGCAGCGCCTTTAAGAACAAAGGTGTGCAGGCGATGCTGGATGCCGTGGTTGAGCTGATGCCTTCCCCCATTGATGTGCCGGCTATCAATGGCGTGCTCGACGATGGTAAGGACACCGAAGCCGAACGCCATGCTGCAGATGACGAACCCTTTGCAGCCTTGGCCTTCAAAATTGCCACCGATCCTTTTGTCGGCACACTGACTTTTTTCCGGGTTTATTCCGGGGTGCTGGAATCGGGGCATTTTGTTTACAACTCTGTGCGCGGTAAAAAAGAACGCATTGGCCGCATCGTGCAGATGCATGCCAACAGTCGTGAAGAAATTAAGGAAGTTTGCGCCGGCGATATTGCCGCTGCCGTGGGCCTGAAAGATGTCACCACCGGCGATACCCTGTGTGATATGGATAATGTGATTATCCTGGAACGCATGGATTTTCCAGAGCCGGTTATTTCCGTTGCCATAGAACCACGGACCAAGCCGGATCAGGAAAAGATGGGTATTGCCCTGTCCAAGCTGGCGCAGGAAGATCCATCGTTTCGTGTACATACCGACGAAGAGTCGGGGCAGACGATTATTTCTGGTATGGGCGAGCTGCATCTGGATATTATCGTTGATCGCATGAAGCGTGAGTTTGGCGTCGATGCCAATGTCGGTGCGCCGCAGGTGGCGTATCGTGAAACCATTCGCAAATTGGTTGAAGCCGAGGGCAAATTTGTACGCCAGTCTGGCGGTCGTGGTCAGTACGGTCATGTGCGCCTGCGACTGCAACCGCAACCCGCCGGTACGGGCTATGAATTTGTGAATGAAATTGTCGGCGGTGCGGTGCCTAAAGAATATATTCCTGCGGTGGATAAAGGCATCCAGCAGCAGATGGAAAACGGTGTGATTGCCGGTTTCCCGGTAGTTGATGTCAAGGTCACGCTTTACGATGGTTCTTTTCATGAAGTGGATTCTTCTGAAATGGCGTTTAAAATCGCCGGCTCGATGGGCTTCAGGGAAGGCGCCAGAAAAGCCGATCCGGCACTGCTTGAGCCGGTAATGAAAGTCGAAGTGGTCACGCCGGAAGGTTATATGGGCGATGTCATGGGCGATCTTAACCGCCGCCGGGGCATTGTCCAGGGAATGGAAGATGTACCGGCTGGAAAAATTATTAAAGCCGAAGTCCCGCTGGCTGAAATGTTTGGTTACGCCACCGACCTGCGTTCGGCCACCCAGGGGCGGGCAACCTATAGCATGGAATTTGAGAAGTACGCAGAGGCGCCTGCAAGTATCGCAGACGAAGTGATTAAGAAAGTATCATAGCCACTGGAATTTGAGATGAATTTGAGATTAACGAGGGTATAACGGTGTCCAAGGAAAAATTTGAACGAACAAAGCCCCATGTAAACGTTGGCACG
>CAZIJT010000230.1:0-3150 GCA_964539595.1 uncultured Thiohalophilus sp.
GTTTATTCCCTGCCCGCGTGTAGAGGACAAAAAAATGCCGGCAAATTTGCCGGCCAAGTTACAGGGAGGAAAACGTAGATTCAGCACTGCACCCAGGGCAGCTTGTGGTGACGCCAGCCACCCAGTGTTCCGCGCTGATGATGGTCATCCAGATCACCTTCAAAGCCCTCATCGACATGATAAACATCTTTAAAGCCCGCCTGGATTAAGGCTTTGCCGGCTTCTTTTGAGCGTTTGCCGCTACGGCAAATTAGAATAATGGGCGCGCTACCTTCGTCAATATCACTGATTTTGCCGCCCAGTAGCAGCATCCGGGCTTCGGCGACAAAGTGTGGATTTACTTCCCAGTCCGGTTCATCAATCCAGGGCAGATGCACTGCGCCTTTGGGATGACCCACAAACAGGAATTCCATGGTTGAACGAATATCGATCAGAATAGTCCGGGGATTGGCCTGTATCTGTTCCCAGGCTTCGGGTGGAGACAGTTCTTTAGGGATATCGGTACTCATTTTAGTGACCATTGGCTGGCTGGTTTGTGAATGTTGGCTGATAATACACCGGCTCAACAGTATAATCAATACGCATATAAAAATATTGTATGAACCAATTAAGTATATTATGCCGTCACATAATGGTGGTACGCACTATTGCGGGGCATAAAAAATCTACATCGTGCAAAGCTCTCAATAAATACAAATGCAAAGGAATAATCACAGGCCTGATAATGTGAATGAAGCGGTTTGTTTTTCACTTTCTATCTTGTATCTTTGAACACGGCGTAACAAACAGGGAAATGCCTAAAGTGCATATTGCGATTGTTGATGACAGTCAGGAGGTTTCAGAACTTGTTCAGCTCTGGCTTGAGCAGGCGGGTCATCGGGTTTCGGCATTTGTTGCGGGCGAAGTTTTTGTGCGCGCCTGTCAGCGCGAGGACTTTGATGTGATCCTGCTGGATTGGGTGCTCCCGGATATTGGCGGTGATCATGTTTTGCAACAGTTGCAGGCGCAGCCGGACTGGGACACGCCGGTTATTTTTGTCACCGCTCGCGGTCGTGAAGATGATATTGCCAGTATTCTCGAGCTTGGCGCAGATGACTACATGGTCAAACCACTGCATCAAAAGGAATTGCTGGCACGCATAGGCGTGGTGACGCGGCGGTTGCACAAGCGTCCTCAGTTGGAAATACAGGACTATGGAATCTATCAGATTGATATGAGTTCAAGAACGGTGTTTTGTAACAAAGAACCCGTGAAGCTGACGGAAATGGAATTTAATCTGGCCTGTTATATTTTTGAACACATCGGTAGCCTGCTATCCCGAGATGAAATTCTTTCGACCGTGTGGCGTTATGCCGCCGACGTAAATACGCGCACGGTGGATACGCACATGAGCCGTATTCGTAAAAAACTCGACATCTCAGAAAAAAATGGCTGGCGCTTATCGTCCATTTATCAACGCGGTTACCGACTGGAACAGTTTGATCCTGAGCGGCGACCCGAGTAATAGCCGCCTGTTAAGCCCACGGCATTTTGGCGTGGCCGCTGAAAAATAGATAATTCATCGTAAATTCCTCGCAATGCGGTATAATGGTCGGCTTTGCCGGGTACACCCTCTGTGGGATGCACCCTTAATATTTATCCTGTAGTAACAACCTTGAGTAGCATTGTGATTCAGAAACTTAGAAACATCGCCATTATCGCCCACGTTGACCACGGCAAGACCACCCTCGTCGATAAACTTCTCGAACAGTCCAATACTTTGGATGATCGCGTCAAGCTGGAAGAACGCGCGATGGATTCCAATGAACTGGAGCGTGAGCGTGGTATCACGATTCTGGCCAAGAACACCGCGATTAAATGGAACGACTACCGTATTAACATCGTTGACACCCCCGGTCATGCCGACTTTGGTGGCGAGGTGGAGCGTGTGCTGTCGATGGTGGACTCGGTGTTGCTACTGGTGGATGCGGTCGAAGGGCCGATGCCGCAGACTCGTTTTGTGACCCAGAAAGCGCTGGCGCAGGGTCTATGTCCGATTGTTGTTATTAATAAGATTGATCGCAACGGCGCACGTCCACACTGGGTGCTGGATCAAACCTTTGAATTATTTGATCGCCTCGGTGCGACCGATGAACAGCTCGACTTCCCAGTGATATATGCCTCCGGTCTGGATGGTTATGCCGGGCTGGAAGAAACGGTACGCGAAGGTGATATGACCCCGCTGCTGGAAACTATCGTCGAGCACGTACCGGTGCCTGATGTGGATGCCGAAGCACCCTTGCAGTTGCAGGTCTCGGCGCTGGACTACAACAGTTATGTGGGTGTGATCGGGATTGCTCGCATTACCCGGGGTAAATTGAAAACCAATACGCCGATCACGGTGATCAATACGGAAGGCAAGACACGCAATGGCCGCATCCAGTTAATTTATGGTTTTCTGGGATTGGAGCGGGTGGAAGTGCCCACCGCGGAGGCCGGTGACATCATCGCTTTCACCGGGGTCGACAAACTGGGTATTTCCGACACGCTTTGCGATCAAAATAATATCGAAGCCCTGCCGCCGTTGTCGGTGGATGAGCCTACTATCAGCATGACCTTTCAGGTTAACAATTCGCCGTTGGCGGGACAGGATGGCAAATACATTACCACCCGTAATATTCAGGAACGTCTGGATCGTGAGCTGATTCATAACGTCGCACTGCGAGTGGAGCCGGGTGAATCACCGGATAAATTCCGGGTTTCCGGGCGTGGCGAACTGCACCTGTCTATCCTTATTGAGACTATGCGTCGTGAAGGCTTTGAGCTGGGAGTCTCCCGTCCCGAAGTGATTATCCACGACGTTGATGGCGTTAAAGAAGAACCCTTTGAGGAGATTACCGTTGATGTGGAAGAACAGCATCAGGGCACGGTGATGGAAAAACTGGGTGAGCGTGGTGCGGATCTGAAAGACATGGTGCCGGATGGCCATGGCCGGGTGCGTCTGGACTTTATTATTCCCTCACGCGGCCTGATTGGCTTCCGTACTGAATTTATGACCTCCACCCAGGGCACTGGACTGCTCTATAGTGTGTTTGATCACTATGGCCCGGCCAAGCCCGGTGAATACGGTCAGCGCAGCAACGGTGTGCTGATTTCCAATGGCAAGGGCAA
>CAZIJT010000231.1:0-3145 GCA_964539595.1 uncultured Thiohalophilus sp.
ACTCTATCGAAAAGGCAGTCTGGCGCGGATGCGGATAAAGTTGGCCTTGTCGATGTGCTTCGCTAATGCGAAAAACCAGAAGCCAGTGAAAGCCGAGAGCCGCAAGTACGAACAGATGAAATAATTCATGCGGACCAATCACGCCGGGCAGCGGATCAAGCAGACGGAAAAAATCAACCAGCGCACCCAAGGTATAGGCAGCTGCACCAGACAGCAGCAGCGGTAGAAAACGTGTTCGATAACGTTGGTACATTAGCACAGCAGTAACCGCGCCCAGCCAGCCAAGCCCCAGATAAAGTAGTAGCCCCAGCGCTTCATCCATATCAGTAAAGAAAATGCTTTTCATGGTCAGGCCGCTGCTGGCCAGCAGCCAGAGCAGACTGAGTACACCCCAGCGTCGCCAGCCGCGAAACAGAATAATATGAATGGGCGTGAAGGTGCCGGCAATGAGGACAAAGATCGCAGCGTGATCCAGTCGTTGTAATACTGCGCGGCTATTGCCACCGGGTTCGAGCAGATGAAAGACACCACTCATGGCGAGCATAAATACGCTCGCAAGCACGAAGACCGCCAGACTCAACATGCGCATGCGATTACCGCGTTCGCGAAACAGCAGAAAAACACCAAGGAAAAAGAACAGACCGGCTGGCAGCAAGTGGCTGAGTGAACTGACGGGTTCAGAAAATCCGGGTATGGAATACATGCTGTTCAAAATGTGGACTCTTCACAGGTTGGAGAACGAAGAGTAACGCAAGGACGAAGAGGAGGAAACCGGGGCGTAGCCTGATTTCCTTCTCTTCGCTTATTTCTTTATTGAGCTGCCATCAATCAGGCGGCTCTATTTTGCCCTCGGCCAGAACGTGATGAGCGGGCGCGGTTGCCATTACCATTGCCGCGCGCATTGCCCGAACGCCCACCGGTGTTTCCGCCACGGCCACGATTTTGACTGCGTGGCTGGGAGTGTCCCCGATTATTGCGTCCGTTCTGGATTGGCTCGGCCTTGATGCTGGGATCAGGTTCATAACCTTCGATACTTTCTTTGGGCAGTTCACGCTTCAACATGCGTTCGATATCGTGTAATAATTTATGCTCATCGATACAGACCAGTGACATGGCTTCGCCTTCGTTACCCGCACGACCGGTACGACCAATGCGGTGTACATAGTCTTCCGGCACATTCGGCAGCTCGAAGTTAACCACGTGGGGAAGTTGATCGATGTCCAGTCCGCGTGCGGCAATGTCAGTGGCAACCAGGATCCGTACCTTGCCGTTTTTGAAGTCGGCCAGTGCGCGGGTGCGCGCACCCTGACTTTTATTACCGTGAATCGCAGCAGCAGTTAGCCCATCTTTGCCTAACTGATCGGCGAGACGATTTGCGCCGTGTTTGGTGCGCGTAAAGACCAATACCTGACGCCAGTTATGTTTGCCGATCATATGGCTAAGCAGTTCACGTTTGCGATTTTTGTCGACCATATGTACCCGCTGCTCAATCGTATCAGCAGTGGTATTTTGGCGTGCGACTTCAATCAACTCAGGATTGTTCAGCAGGCGGCTAGCCAGTTGCTTAATATCATTGGAGAAGGTGGCGGAGAACAGCAGGGTCTGGCGCTTATCCTTGCTGGGCAACATGGCCATGATTTTGCGAATGTCGTGGATGAAGCCCATGTCCAGCATGCGGTCAGCTTCGTCCAGTACCAGAATTTCAATCTGCGAGAGATCCACGGTTTTCTGGCTGGCATGATCCAGCAGGCGACCCGGTGTGGCCACCAGAATATCAACGCCACGGCGCAGTTTTGCAATTTGTGGATTGATTTTAACGCCGCCAAAAACGACTGTAGATTGCAGCGGCAGATGGCGGCCATAGGTTTGCACGCTATCGCCAACCTGAGCGGCCAGTTCGCGAGTTGGGGTGAGCACCAGCGCCCGAACTGGGCGACGACCATTGCTAGATGGGTTAGCCGACAGCATTTGTAACAGCGGCAGGGTAAAACCGGCGGTTTTGCCGGTGCCCGTCTGGGCACCCGCTAAAACATCCTTGCCTGCTAAAACAACAGGTATGGCCGTGCGTTGTACGGGGGTGGGTTCGTTGTAGCCCTGCTCGCTGATGGCGCGCAGAAGTTCGGCCGAAAGGCCGAGAGTATCAAATGACATATGGATATGCTCCAGTCGTGCCTTCCCAATGACAGCATTTGCTGGCGGGATCCGGTTCAGGCTGGATAAGGGATTCTTTCAAAGCAGGATGTTCGAACCACTGGATGATGCCTGCATGGCAGGGGGATAATCGAGGGGGATGAACGGCTCAAGAGTTTTTTCGGCGAGGTTGAATGCGGGTATTTAATGCCAACATTCAACGGTAATTCGCAAAGGGCGCTAACCGGTCAGACGCCCGAAAAAACGCATTATAACAGAAAGTGACTGTTTTGTTAGACTTAGTTTACCTTCTTAACGAACTTTGTGAGGATAACAATGTGCTGGCCGTTAACGCGGCCTTCAATCTGCTCAGGATTATCGGCGACCAGTGAAATACCGCGTACAGTCGTGCCGCGTTTGGCAGTAAAATTTGCACCCTTAACATTTAGATCCTTGATCAGGGTAACGCTGTCTCCCGCGTCAAGTGTTGCACCATTGCTGTCGAGGTGTTTAACACGATCATCATCACTTATGCCTTCACCAGTCGCCTGTGCCCAGGCCAGATTGTCGTCATCAAGATAAAGCATATCGAGCAGATCCTGAGGCCAGCCTTCGGCATGCAGACGAGTGAGCATCCGCCATGCCAACACCTGCACCGCAGGCACCTGACTCCACATGCTCTCATTCAAACAACGCCAGTGATTGGGATCAACTTTTTCTGGGTTTTCAATTTGTTCACGACAGCTCGCGCAGAGCAGTACGCATTGATCGGCGCTGCCATTTGAATTTGGCGGCACTTCATAGACTTCCAGGCTTTCAGTTGTGCTACATAATTCACAACTTGAATTACTACGTGTATGCAGTGTTTGTTCGATACTCATTACTGTTGGTTTTCGCTGTTTATTGATGATTAAGCAGTTAATGCAAGCTGTTTCTGGCCGTGTCTTGCCACCATTGTTGGGGAGATGTTAGCCCAGTGACTGATGAAAAAACATGTTTAAAAACAGTGTACTTT
>CAZIJT010000232.1:0-3137 GCA_964539595.1 uncultured Thiohalophilus sp.
TTTCCGGGGCATGCTGTCCCCGACGGCAGATCATACCAAGTTGATGGGTTTTGTCGGCACGAATATCGACAATTTTTCCGTCCTGCATTCCGGCTTCAATCCAGCAGCCCGCAGGGCAAATGCCACAGATACCTTTTTTCCATTCAACTTCCTGCATCGTCACCCTGGTTTCCTTATTTTATAAAATTATATCTTCATAATTACACACTGGTTGAGCCAACACAGACAGACTAAAAATCACCACTTGCACCAGCCTCCATTATTTGAATCAATGTCTTATTGATACGCGTTGCAATTATTTTTAGTTCCGGTGGTAGAGCGGTGTTATTAATCAACATATCCAGGTTAATCATCATCAACCAGATTTTACCCCTGGCATCCTCAACCAGAGCTATCCGGCAGGGCATATATGCTGCAAAAATCGGATTAAATTCCACCATTTTATGAGCATCAGCAGGATTACAAAACTGAAATATCTCCAGTCGGCCTGACTTGATACCTCTGGCCTTCAATTCCTTTGATAATGGTTGATGTGCAACGAATTTCATATTTAGCTCAATCGCTTTTGATTTGAGCGCGACAATTGCATCATCCGCACTGACATCATCAGCAAGAGGTAATTTGGATACCGTTTGCGAAACATCAAAGCGTATCACCGGGGGAACTGACTTTGCCGCATAGACAGAATAATTGACACATAACAATGTGATTAATAAAAGAATCATCTTTTTCAATTTCATTTTTCTTTCTCCGCCTGGATGAAAATGATTACAGCTCAAAAGATTTGTAGTCCCAGTCACTGCAGGCACAACCCGCCCGATAAGCGCTTTGCAGAAAGCGCATAATAGTCTGACCGGGGTTCTGAGATTGTCGCACTGACTCATAGGACAGAAAGGCCATTGCATAACCCGGATCCGTGTTCCAGACTGCCGCGCCCGGCTCCAGACGTTGTTCAACCAGCGCTTCCGGCTCCGGATATACATAGGCATAAAATGCGGCTTCTCTTACTACCTCATCTCCGGCCCAGAATCCAAAGCTCATAACCTCATGCGAGTATGCTTCTCGTTCAACATTGGTCGGCCATTCTCTTTCCGGTGCGCGGTTGCCGGAAAATCGGCTAACGACAAGATCAAGATGGTGCCAGAAAAGATGCACAGGGGTGCTTTTACCCGTGTACATGGCTCTGTATTCTTCAAAAACGCTGCTAACAAGAACAAGGATCCGCCAAAATCGATTCACATACTCTTCATCATACTGGGCATCAACGTGATTACTCTCAAAAGGCTCTTTGCTGATGTTATCGTAGGGGACAGCTTTAATTTCGACATCTATCCCAAGTTTTGAAAGAGTACTAATAACATCGTGATAAAATTGTGATACAGACACCCCATTCATATTAATTAACTCTAACTCACCATTACTGGTTCTTATTAAAAGCACATGATGGATAAAGTCAAATTCGATCTCAAACATCATCTCATGATAAGGAACAGGTCTTGTCGTAAGGCCACGGGTAGACACATATAACGGAACATGCCACCAATGATTTGTTTTTGGAAAAAGGCTCAGCCTTATTTTCCCTATGATCTGTATATAAAGATGCAGCGTTTTCTTTGTCTCTTCCCACGCCTCCAGAGGCAGTGGAGGGTATACGTAATATTGTGTTTTATTTTCCATGACGGACTCCATGTTGAGATGCTCCTGTTGTGCAAACGATCGTTAAATTTATGAACGAATACCGTGAACGATTAAGACGCTTGTTTGAATTTTTTGTGACAAATACGTATTCTAAATAAACAAAGGCGAGGATTGGCGTGATCGCAAATGCCTGCACAAAAAATGCCCAACTCTCCCTGTTGCATATATATCAGTGGTTAATAAATTGCAGCGGCACAGACATTAACAACAATGCCGAAAGAAAATATAACCTTATAAAGCAATTTCAAAATCCTGAAACTGTACTTTCGTACAGGTTCGCCTGGATTAATTTTTCGAGACAATAAAAAAAGTGGCCATCCGTTGTCGTAAAGGATCGGAAACTTGTCAAATTCAATCTGTATGGAGAATATGCAGTGACACAATCCCTTGCCGAGAGACTGATTTTTCATGACCTGGAACCTGATGACTCCTGCTTTTGCGAAGACATCATAAGTGGATTAAGCAAAAAACCGCGAAGCATCCCGCCAAAATATTTTTACGACAAACGCGGCTCCCGTTTATTTGATGCCCTATGTGAAACGCCCGAGTACTATCCAACCCGCACCGAGATATCAATCATCAAAGATAACCTGGAGGAAATATGTGCCTGCCTGGGGAAGCAGTGCGTGTTAATCGAGCCAGGTAGCGGCGCCAGTAAAAAGGTGCGCCTTTTATTAGACACACTTGAACCTCATACGTATATCCCACTGGACATTTCAAGTGACTACCTCTACTCCGTTGCCAAAAACCTGGCATCTGAGTACCCAAAACTCCGAGTTATAGCAGCATGTGTCGATTTTACCGCACCTATAAAGCTACCTGATTACCCGGATAATAAACGACGTGTGGCTTTTTTCCCCGGCTCAAGCATTGGCAACTTTGAACCTGAAGAAGCAATATTATTTTTGAGGAATCTCTGCGATTTAGTTCAGCCAGGTGGGGGCCTGTTAATTGGTGTCGATTTAAAAAAAGAAGCTGATATTATTAATGATGCTTATAATGACAAACAGGGAATTACCGCACAGTTTAACCTGAATATGCTGGCACATATAAACCGCGAGTTAAATGCCGATTTTGATTTTGACTGTTTCGAACACAGGGCTTTTTATAATGAAATCCTGGGAAGAGTTGAAATGCATCTGTTCTGCAAAGATGGGCAAACTGTTAGCATCGGTAACAATGTATTCAACCTTGAACAGGGAGAGTCTATACACACGGAAAACTCATATAAGTATTCTATTTCTGAATTCCATTCTTTGGCCAGAAAAGCGGGGTTCAAGAATGAGAACACATGGACGGACACAGATGGATTGTTTAGCATTCATTATCTTAGGGCCTCATAAGTCAGACTTTTTACTTTATCTGCCTAACTATAATTGTAACCCATATAGGTTCCTGCACTGGCTGTCGTGCCGATTATAGAATATCAGCCGGACATC
>CAZIJT010000233.1:0-3082 GCA_964539595.1 uncultured Thiohalophilus sp.
CCAGCATAGAGGTAAACACCTTGTCCGGTAAAGAAGAAGATATTCTGGTTATTCATAGTACACGTGAAGATGGTGGTCGTCTGCGCCCCAGTGACTGGATCGAGCGCATTTCTTCTACCCTCGCCAGTTTCGAAGACGATCACCGCCTGCACTATGCTCGCAGCGTACAGCCGTGTGTGATTGGTGGAGAGAAATGCCTGGTGGTGGCGCGCGGCCTTGCCGACAGCAACCCCGGTGCTTTTGACTTCATTATGAATTTTGCTCGCAGTAACAAGCTGAAAATTCAGGAAGATCGTCGTTACGGTAAACGTGCGCTGGAGGCCTGAAGCTGTCAGTTTGAGGGAGGGTGGGGTCAAATTTGCCTGGTGTTACTGCCTTGAACTTTCTGTGTTTTGATTAAGCCTGGCTCCGAACTGGCTCCGAACGCTGAGTTTTCGAAATTATTTTTTTTCATAGCCGGGCAGAGGTTGAAAGGCTGCATGGATGTAAGCTATCAATGCCTCAATTTCATTTTTATCCAGCACATTTTTCCAGGCCGGCATGGTTGTATCGGTGAGACCGTCTTCAATAGCGTGTCGGAGCCGCTCTGGCGTCATCCCCTGCATAATTGCCTGATCAGTGAGATCCCGTGGCCTGGGTTCAAGAAAACTGCCGATCCAGTTTTTTCCTGTGCCATCGGCTGCATGGCAGAAGGCGCAGTTGTCCTGAAAAAGTTGCTTTCCCTTTTTTTCTATTTTATTTAGTGAAGTAAGCACCGGTGCGATATCGTGACGGGCATAGACTGAGGCTTCGCTGATGTTATCCACCTGCGGATAGCTAAATGAGGTGTTGTTACGTGGGTAGGAAACAGCGCTGGCTTCCCATACCGGCCCTTCGTCATGGACGTTTGCGCGATCATGACAGGTGATACAGGTATCGAGAAACAGCTGACGGCCTTTTAGCTGCTCTGCGGTCAGGGTTTCCGGTTTTTCATCCAGCGCAATCTCCCCCGTGGCAAAGGCAAAGGCAGCGCGATAACGCTGGTGGTCAGGCCAGCCATTCTCGGCTGTGTGATAGCGGGTATTCTCATTTTTATTAAGGATGAATTCGTTACGCACGAAGTCAACGACCAGCGCGATATCCTGTGCATTCAATATATTTTTGAAACCGGCCATGGCGGTGCCGGGACGGCCGTCACGGACGCTGCTCATCATGCTTTTCCTACCTGGCAAGTGTGCCTGCATGCGGGTGAAATCGCCTGGTGGTGGAGTGAGAAAACGGCTGGAGAGCGTACGGGCGTCGCCGGAGTAGCCATGGCAATAATAACAGCGGAAGTTGTAAATTTTGCGCCCCAACTCGTGAGCATGGGCCTGGCTGTCACTGATTTTGGGATCGTTGGCAGCCAGCGCAGGCCGGCTGCTGAAAATCCCTGAAGCGAGGATGAACAGCACCAGCGCAAGGCGAGCTGAACCTTTAATGTTATGAAGCAACACAGCAGATACAGGTATTATTTTGTCTTTGCCTGACCACCGGCGTCAGCACGAATAAAAGACTGGAAGACATATTCGCTGATATCCGCAATTTGCTGGGACGTCAATACGGTATCCCAGGCCGGCATTTCTGTGCCGGGTTTGCCTTTGGCGATAGACTGGTAAAGCGTCGGGCGGTTGAAGCGCTTGCGGGAATTTTCACGCTTAAAATTGCGCGGACGTGGGAAAATAAAATAGGCGCGAGGGCCTTCGCCGTCCCCCTCGAGGCCATGACACTGGACACAGTTTTGCAGGTACATGGCATGGCCGGTTTCCGCGTTACCCTGCAGATTGTCAGGCAGGGTGGCGCTCATGTCGGCGCTTTGCACCGGGGTATTCTCAGATTTGGGTAACAGCCGGCGGTTGACCACTCCCATATCTGAGAATTTTTCAGCCTTTGTTGCTGTTCTTTTTGCTGCAGGTTTGCCGTATGCATGGGTGCCTGAAATGCCGGAAGGCGCATGCGATTGCATGAAGACGCTACGGATATAATCGACTACATCGGCAATTTCCTCAGCACTGAGCTGGCTGTTAAAAGCCGCCATCGGTGTTCCCTTAACGCCGTGGGTGACGGAATTGAGCATGCGTTCACGGCTGAGTTCGCGGCGGGAAGCCTCAGTGGTGAAATCGCGTGGGCGGGAGCGTAACAGGTTGCTGCCCCACCTGGCGCTACGGCCATCATCGCCATGACAGACGGAACAGGTGTGGGCGTAAAGTTTCTTGCCGCGGCTGACGTCGCCTGCACCGACTGGCGGCATGAAAAACTTACGGATATAGTCAACCACGGCCTCGATTTCCTTCTGATTGAGCTGATTCTCCCAGCCAACCATGGCGGTGCCGGGGAGCCCCTTGCTGACTGAGTGGATCATGCGCTCACGGGTCAGGCTGCGTGCGGTTTGCTGCAGGGTAAAGTTTTTTGGTGGCGGCGACATGCTGGTTTCGGCATGAGATTTCCCGTCGCCTTTGTCACCGTGGCAGACCGAACAGTAATTATGATAAATAAGATCCGCTTTAATCGCTGATGCTTCAGCCTGACTCTGTGTGCTAAGGAAAAGGCTGGTGACGAGGATTAATATGGTCTGGATCAATGTGAAAGGGAGTAAAGAAGTTTTATCGTGTATAGACATGCTGGACTCTTGCTGCTAATTACGGTAAATGAAAAATGATCTTAACGTACTTTGACGAATCTGTTCCAGAATAGCAAAGATGATGCCGGTTATGCTGATTTATGTCAGTCGGAATGAAACCGACAAGCCACTTCCGTATGCCGACATAGTAACTTTACGCTGATGGCATTAATATTGCTGGCAATGTTTAGTCTGTGTGTGTTCGAGGAGACAAAAACTGTAGTGAGTGAAAAAACATGCTAATGTCATTACAATGGAAGTGGGTCTTGACAACAACCGGTCCTGAGGTCTTGCACCCGGAATATTTTAAGATTTTGACCAATGGAGTTTGACAGTAATTATGGGTAAAAACAGACAGGGCATTTGCGTTATTCTGCTGGCTGGATTTATTTTGCTCCTGAACGCCTGTACCGTTACCTCGGACAAGGTTGAAGAAGAAACGGTAAT
>CAZIJT010000234.1:0-3012 GCA_964539595.1 uncultured Thiohalophilus sp.
ATTCGTGGCGGACCCTATCGTGCGCGCACTGAACTCTGCTATCAGTGCCATGATAGAAAAGCCTATCAACGGTTGAATGCGCATGATCAGGTTTCCGAGTCCGGCGAAGTTCAGCCCGATAAATGTTTGATCTGCCATATGCGTACGCCAATAGAACTGGATGATGGCTCGGCTGTTGATGTTGAGCTATGGGTTAAGACCGACTATGCGGCGCTCTGCCTTAACTGTCATCGCTGGACGCCACACCCTGGTGGCGATATGCCTTTCCTGGATCAAGGTGGGCCGATGCACCTGGTAAAGCCTTCGCCTGGAATTCTTCAACATATGTTAAAAATGGAAAAAATGAACGGTCTTATTTTGCCACTGGAGGATGATAATGGTCAGATTTATTGTGCAACCTGTCATAACCCTCATGAGCGTGGCGTGCTTAAAAATGCGCGCGCGGCAAAGGGCGCCGATGCGCCCAAACGGTTGCGTTCAAGCCCGATGTGTGAGAATTGCCATGATTTGTAATGCGGATATGACGGAGCTGATTTTTTCGGACGGATTTACTTTTGACATGATCTAAAGCAAGTAATTTAGCTTTTTCTTATGTTAGCTTTACTACATACACTTCAAATCATCAGGACATAATCGGACGTTCCAGTTTATCCTGATGCCATCTCTCGGGGGAGAGGGAGTAATGCGCAATATGCTGAAGCTGGTTTTCCTGTTGGTCCTGATTGGTCTTGGTTATAGTCATGCGGGTTGGGCGCTTGACGGTTTTGAAGATGATGAAGGTTGTCTACTTTGTCATAAATATCCCAAGATGGGCCGTATTACCGAGGATGGTACTTTACGTCAGTACTATATTATTCCTCATGTTTTTTCTAAAACTGTTCATCGCAATGTTCCCTGCTCAGATTGCCATAACTATATAAAACAGTTGCCGCACAAGGAAGTAAAAGTGGGGGTGAAATGCAATTCGGAATGTCATTCAATAAAGAATCCTGCGACTGGCAAGAATTTCAGTCACCAACCTATCTATGACAAATATATAAAAAGCACGCACGGGCGCAAGAAAGTTGCGCAAGGCTATAATAGAGACAAGCCATACTGCGTTACCTGCCATACAAATCCTATCTATAACCCAAATGAAGATAAGCCGCCCAAGCGTATAGTCGATCGCTGTGTTGTTTGCCACGAAGACAGCAAATTTGTAATTAACTGGTATAGGCATACCAGTCGGCGTATTCGTGAAGTCAAACGTTCTTCAGAAGAAATTGTTGCGCTCTGTTCGAGCTGCCATGGCGACAAGCGCCTGGTTGAACGTCACATGCGGGCGGCAAAAAGAGAAGGTCGGGAACTGGGGCGGAAATATCCCTATGCAGTGGAATCCTATAAGGAAAGTTTCCATGGCAAAGTGACCCATTATGGGTCCACCAAGGCTGCCAATTGTCTTGATTGTCATGCAGATTATGATAACTATTATATGTCCGTTCATTATATACGACCGTCGCGCGATCCGGATTCGCCTGTAAGTGCGAAACGCAAGGTGAAGACCTGTAAACGCTGCCATATCCATGCGGACAAAAATTATGCTGCGCTAGACCCTCATCCTACAAGCCATAAAAAAGATAATCCCTTCCGGCATTATGCAGAGGTTGTTTATGGCTGGGTCGGTGATGTGGTCCTGTTTTTGCTCGTCGGCATGGCCATGTTTGAAACTATTGGTCGCAGGCGGGATGGTGTTATCTGGAAGATCAGGAAAGGCTCATCCTGGTGGCGGCCTTCCAGGCGTGATCGTGACAGAAAAATCTAGATGATATTTAATATAGTGAAAACGATTTAGCAGGTGATCGACGATGAAATTATCGGCAGAAGCTCGAAGTGTGCTGGAAAGATCAATGGAGATAAACCAGGTTGATAGCCTGGAGCGTGATGATATTGAACATATTATCGCAGCGATGCCGGAAGACCGGGTGCTGTTATATAAAAATGTGGTTTCAAATCCCATTGGCGATTTGCCACGTTATTCAATTCACATTCGTATCCAGCATATGCTGACTTTTGTAACATTTCTGGCGCTTGCGTTTACGGGTCTTCCCATCGCTTTTTTTGATCACTTCTGGGCGGCGCCACTGAATGCCCTGATTGGTGGCGTTGATGTGTCGCGTGTTATTCATCGGACACTGGCCAGCGTTATGGTGCTGAGTATGGTTTATCATATTTTCACTATCACATTGGGTCCAATGTCGCAGATATTGAAAGGCAAGTTTGATATTCGTCGTACCATTTTGCCAGGCCTGAAAGACCTGCGTGATTTCAAGGATGATATGCTCTATTTCAGTGGCGCCAGAAAAATGCGGCCTGAGATGGATAAATTCATGTATAAACAGAAGATCCATTATTTTGCTGCAGCCTTCGGTAATATCGTAATGATTGTTTCGGGCTCTTCTTTTCTGTTCCCTGCGTTCTGGGCGACCATCCTGCCAGTCAGTGTCGCCTCACATTTTCAGGAAATGATGCGTCTGTCACATCCGCATGAAGCCTTGCTTGCGCTGCTGGTGATTGCCTTCTGGCACTGGTACAACGTACACCTTGCACCAGGACGTTTCCCCATGCAGTGGACATTTCTGACCGGGAAAATAACGCGTGAACACCAGATGGAGGAACATTTCCTTGAATATCTCCGAAATCTGGTGGAACTGCCGGAAGAGAGGGATTATCTGATAGATATGCTGGAAGCGCGTGAACTGGATGCGGATACGACAGATGTGGATGATGCAGACGATCTTGTTGCGGAAGGCGTATCACCATGATGCAGGCGTTGAAATGGTACCAGAAGCTGATTGCGTATAGCGCCCTGTTTATGGTTTTTCTTTGGACTTTATTTGGGTTGTTTACGATCTGGTTGTATCTCGGTGAATAACTTACTGACTAATTCAGGTTTGAGTTATGTATGAATCTGTGGACACTCTGACAGTCTTTATTGTCATTTCCGTTTTTCTTTTTATGTTCCTGGGTATTGCA
>CAZIJT010000235.1:0-2996 GCA_964539595.1 uncultured Thiohalophilus sp.
ATATTAGGCAAGTCATTTTTTACTGCATTAATGGTTATATTTCCTGACCACGCAGATTTGTGCGTCAAGGACTGTGTGCTGGTCAACTGCAGGTTTATTAATTGATAAATCTCATGTCGGGAGCTGGCGACCGTACGCGAATCACTACCCATTAAACGAAGATATACGTTGCCGGCGCCTTCACCGTTTCTCCAGGTAAAGGACAAGCTGTTGTTAATCCTGTTGATATTTTCCGCAACCGTATCATATTCCGAAACAAAACTCTGACTGAAATTGGTGCTATATTCGAGTCCCGGACGCGTGCTGTAGCGCCGCAATATATTATGTCCAAGCTGTCCTGTTAGATGCTGCCCCTGAAATTCACCGCCAGTGCGGTTCAACACATTTGCCGAGGTATTCCAGTTATACTGGAATTTTCCCAGACTGATATAGTCAGGATTATATCTGGCGCCCAGTGACTCGGTAGAGGTAAACGCAGAAGAATTACTGTTTTCTGTATTATTAGCGGTAAAATTACCTGATAAGCGAAACGCTCGAGTAACATCGTAACTGATGCCCCCGTAGGCATTAAGCGTTTTGCTGTCTGCAATAACATTGCCATTCTGATTGAGCGAGGCATAATACCTTGCCCCCGCATTACCATAAAGTGGTTTGTTTTGTGGACGCCAGAATGAGTTGGTCGTTATCTGCAACTGTCTGTTATTATTTATAAAGTTTGTTGTTTCATCCTCTGTTTCTACAACGCTGGCCATATTTTCCATCGAAAAAAACGAATCCGGGCGGTAACTGTGCCGTAGAATAGCATTGTTTCGGATATAGTTGATATCACTGGAACGACGCTGCGCCTTTTCCCGGCTACTATCAAAATTAAACTGATTTTGATCGACAACCTTGCCCATGCTCAGGGTATACAGATTACTGGTATCATTAGCCTCCCCCTCTATTGTTTGCAGGTTATTATCGTAAGTTGCCTGCACATTCATCGAGCCATCAAAACTGCGATACTTTTGTGATATGCCATAGCGGGTATTTGAATAGGGTTTGCTTCCCAGCGCTTCGCCGGTTACCCGGCTGTCCTGACTGTCAAAATGTAATTCCAGTGGAAACCGGCTTTGTGGCAGCATTAAAAGCTGGGCATTTCCGGTTACGATTTCACCACTCGATGTACCGTTGGTTTCCCGTTCGAGTCGGTTATATGTCAAGCCCAGGCCACCATTTAAACGGGCAAACCAGGGTTGCCACAAAAAAGTGTTTGCCTTCAGGTTGACCGTTGCCAGTTTACGGATCTGATCTTCGCTCTGAGCATAATTTTCTACGCGATGCTCGTAGCTGATATCCCCCCAATAACGAACTGGTGCCATAGTCAACTCTGCCATTGAATTTGCTGTGCCTAAACAAAGTACCAAAATTGCAGTGGTGATTTTGTATGTTTCTGACAACGACAGGCGCTTCATTACTAATACCTTCGCAACAGACTTCCTGCAGGAACTAATCGGCATCGGAAGTCTGCCATCATAATGTCACTTTTATTTTTTTACGTTTGTCACCAGTTTCGCTACGTCGTCCTGATAATATTTCGAGTTAATCCTGACCGGAGTTGATTTCCACAAATGATCAACCAGTTTCTTTTTTGCAAGCTCTGCTTGTTCTCTCTGCCACAAACGTCCGGCTCTGTCTTTCACTTTCTCAAACGGATTCAATACGGATTTTTTTCTATCTTCCAGGCGAAATATTGCTATTCCCCTCAACAACTCTACCGGTTTTGATATTTCTCCCGGCTTCATCTTGTCGAGTACGTCCTGTATTTTTTTTGCCAACATGCCCTTGTGCAGGTAACCCATATCACCACCATTTTTAGCGCTGGCATCTGCTGAATGCAATTTCGCCAACTCTTCGAAGCTGCCTCCGCTCTGCAACTGCCTGTAGATTTTTCTTCCTTCATCCATGGCTTCATCCCATGCGGAAATCGGTGAAGAGGGCATCACCTGTAACAAAATAACAGAAACTCTCAACTGTTCCGGTGAAGTGAATTTTTCCCTGTTTTCATGATAATATTTTTTACTATCTTCCACGCTTGCCACCGGCGCCTTACTCACTGCTTCCTCTAACTGCATCACGAGGCTCTTTTTTTTCAGCTGCTCCTTCAGGCGAGGTATAAACCGTGCTTTGTATTCTGGCCATTTTTCACTACCGCCATACTGTTTCTCATATTTTTTCACGGTTGCATCCAGGCTCGTCTGGACAAACTTTTCATCAGGTTTGTAATTACGACGTTGCGCTTCCTGCAATATCATGATATTCGTGATCAGCTCTTTGCCAGTGTCCCTTCGTACCTCTTCCATTTTCCCTTCTGGAATTTTCCCATGATAGAATTTTCCTTTTACCGCATTTTGCAGCGTCTGTTTGTACTCATCTACAGCGATTGCCTGTTTACCAACATAGGCATAAACGCCATCATCGAGCTTTTCCAGTTTCAGGGCTGCACTGGCGTTAGACAGGCAAAACACTGAAAACAGAAATACGCTCTGCAGTACTATTCTGCTACAGAATTTGAACTGAAAATATTTTACTTGCACCCTCACGTTACACCTTGTTGCTTTTTAAACCTGTTTAAAATGAATTGGCCCATAGTGACTCCCATCACCATGGGCCAAACTGCTCCAGATATAATTAACTTTCTCCCTGTTATTGCCTGGTAATCACTTGGTATGGCAAGCCAGGCAAACTGCACTGCCTGTATTGGCAAGACGCAGGAATGTCGGATTATCGCTGGTATGCGGATTGTGACAGCTTGCACATTCGACAAAGGGTTCCGTTGCGCCAAGATCCGCCCGGGTATAAAGCTGCATATCTGTTTTTTCCCGAACACCGGTTGTACCAATAGTCGTATCAACCCACCAGACAGGCTTTAAATTAATCGTCGCCTTATAGGGTCCAATGAAATCGGTATCGGCCAGTGTTCCACCAAAGGAGCCATCAGCATCGGCTGATGTGGC
>CAZIJT010000236.1:0-2921 GCA_964539595.1 uncultured Thiohalophilus sp.
CCCCCAATATATTTGTATACTTCAAAAATGACAACAGCCTCAAAAGAGGCTGTTGTCGAGTACAACTTAAGAATTCTAAATATCAAAAATAATTAGTTCTTCTTAATCAGGAAAGTGAACTTGCCACCTTCTTCATTTGACTCTACCAGATCGTTTCCGGTCTGTTTTGCAAACGCTTCAAAATCCTTCACTGAACCCGGATCAGTGGCGATAATATGCAGCACCTGACCAGCAGTCATGCCGTTCAGTGCTTTTTTTGCACGCAAAATGGGTAGGGGGCAGTTCAAACCGGTTGCATCCAGTTCTGTATCAAAATTGGCCATTAATCTCTCCTCATCAAACAACGTTTAAAATAAACTCGAAGGTTTATAAATTAGCAATCAAGCTAACACTTATATGTCATGTCGTTGTAGAACTCAACTCTTTTTCACGTTTTACTGCGCTGGCTCAAACGCCCAATACAACAGTAAAATTGTTCGCCCACGCCAAAAAAACCTCGACACACACTGATAATAATTAGCTTAACTGATTGATATTTTTAAAAATACTAATGAAATTAATTTAATTTTTTAGTCTTCCAAAACAACCCTATTAAACCGTATTTTCAGGCAAAAGTCATGTCAGCTTTTTGCTGCCGACAATGAATCACCCTGCCGCAAGCAGACGGGATATCTGTAGATGTAGGTACGACTGAAGCCGTACCCACACTAAAAATTCGCAACAAGCTGCGGGGAAGGATAGCCAACGGAGATTCAGGCGACCTGCAGTCCACTTTGCCGCCAGGCATAAATTCCCCCGCGAAGGTTGTGGACATGCTTGAACCCATTTTCCAGCATCCAGGCACAGATCTGCGCCGAACGAACACCGACCTGACAATAGAAAACCAGGGTTTTATTCTTGTCCAGCTCAGCTATTTTCTCAGGCAAAAGATGAACCGGCAAATTTTCAGAGCCGGGGATTGCACCCTGATCATGTTCATACGTATCCCGTATATCAATTAATTTTACTTTATTTTTATCTTCTTCAAGCAGACTAAACAAATCAGCGACTTCAATTTCCATGAACACTCGCATTCTCACACTCCTAATTTCAACACTACAGAGCCACTCTATTTTGCTCTGCGGCTATCTCACACTCACACATATCTCTGAGCCACTTTTATTTTTTGATAATTCGAAGCTCAAACCCCAGAGATACAAATATTTTTATTTTTGTTTCAATACCTTGTATTTAGCTGTCTGCACCTCCATGATTATTGGCTCTGGACGGAACGAGCTTAAACCTCGTCTAATTTCAATAGCCTACGCCGCCCGCATCGGGTAGCATTAAGGGCGAACTTTACAGCTTTTATTGGTCTTTGCTATACCTGATAACCCCGATTGACACCACCATGACTGGACGCATTTTTTTGCCTTTTCCCGCTTTTACACTATTCATTTTACTGTCTGCATTACTGCCCTTCCGGCTGCAGGCACAGCAGATCGAACTACCCGAAATTGGTGCCAGTGGTGCGGCCAGCGTCACCCCTACGGAAGAGTTTGAGACCGGCAAAGCCGTAGTGCGGAATATTCGTCGCGCAGGCGGCGTACTGGATGATCCGCTCATCCATGAGTACATCAACAACCTCGGCTATTCTCTGGTTTCCAACAGTGATTCAGAGATGAAAAATTTCTACTTTTTCATGGTCAACGATAGCCAGATCAACGCCTTCGCCCTGCCCGGTGGTTTTATTGGGGTTAATTACGGCCTGATACTGGCCAGTGATTCCGAAAGTGAGCTGGCCTCAGTAATGGCACATGAAATCGCCCACGTCACCCAACGCCACCACGCTCGCGCCTATGAACAGGGCAGCAGTAGTAATATCCCCGCGATGGCCGCGCTGATAGCTGCCATTATTCTCGGCGGTAAAAATTATGAAATCGGCCAGGCCGCACTGGCCACCATGGCCGCCACCTCAATCCAGAGCCAGTTAGACTTCACCCGTGCGAATGAAAAAGAGGCCGATTATATCGGCATCGCCCTGCTCTCTGATTCCGGCTATAACCCGTTCAGCATGGCCAGTTTCTTTGAAAAGCTGGACAAAAACTCACGCCTCTATGGCGAGTCGGCACCTGAATTTTTGCGCACCCATCCAGTCAGCAAAAATCGTGTCGCCGATGCCCGCAGTCGTGCCCGCACCCTGCCCCGACAGCCGCAAGCTGAACAAAAAGCGTACCTGCTAGTTCGCGCTCGGCTGCGCGTGCTGGCCAGTGCCGATAAACGGAAAACACTGGACTATTTTCGCAATAATCTGGCGGCGAAAAACTATCTGGACAGGGATGCAGAAAACTACGGTTATGCGCTCAGCCTAATCGAAAACAGGCAGTTCGATCAGGCGCGGAAGGTCATAAATGCGTTGCTACAGGCTGAACCACACCGCATCGCCTACCTGCTGGCGCAGACTGATCTGGAAACCCATGCGAAAAACTATAAAAAAGCAACACAACTATTTGAAAATGCGCTGACCCTATATCCCGGCAACCTGTCGATTACTCAGAGCTACGCACAAACCCTGCTAGAAGCTAAAAATTACACCCGCGCAAGGCAAATACTGCGAGACTATCTACGCACGGATCGCAGTGAACCCGCGCTGTATAAATTGCTGGCCGAGGCAGAAAGTAAACTTGGAAACAAAGCTGACGCCAAGGCCGCCCGCGGTGAATATTTTTACCTTAACGGCCAACCCCATCAGGCGTTGAGCCAGTTAAAAGAAGCATTGAAAACCAAAGGTCTAAGTTTTTACGACAATGCCCGAATTGAGGGGCGTATTCAGCAAATGCACGAAGAGCTGGCTCTCTTGAATGAAATATTTAGTGAGTAATGAGTCTTAGCTAATGAATCACCCCGCCGCAAGCGGACGGGGTATCCGCGTATGTAGGTTC
>CAZIJT010000237.1:0-2905 GCA_964539595.1 uncultured Thiohalophilus sp.
ACAGCCGTATCGACAGCCGTATCGACAGAGATGGGCTGCGCCTCAGGTTTCATCGAGGTGCAGGTTTCTAACCCGCTCACGAATTTCTTCAAATGATTGTTGCGTGTCTTCCCGCGCCGAAGGCGTGAGAAATGATTCGAGCTTTCGTACCAGCCGTTGGGAATTCTGCTCCTGACGAATGGCGATCACGCCATCGGTGATCAGCTTCTGCTTCATTAATTCACGCCGGGTTTTATTGCCGATGTTTTCGGCCATCGGCATCAGTAGCAGGTTGCCGATCACAATGCCGTACAGGGTTGAGGTGAGTGCAACCGGTATTGTTTTCAGAATCACATCGGGATCGCCAATCCCTGAAAGCATAGAAATCAGACCGATCACACTACCGGCTACGCCAAAGGCTGGTGCCAGTCGTGCGCCATGGCGAAACAGGCGTTCATGCTGACTGCGTCGTTGTTTGAAATAATACATTTCCGTATAAAGAATATCGCGCAGCTCCTCGACTGAAAAATTATCCACCAGCATCCCCAATGCGCGTTTGAGAAAACTAATGGTGGTTTCCTCTTCGGCATCTTCCAGCGCCAGCACGCCTTTACGGCGTGAATGCACCGAAAGATAAATCAGCGTATCGACAATTTCATCGGTGGTGGGCAGGCGATGGGTGCAGGCGTTGCGGGCAACCTTGACTGCTGCGCCGATGCTGCTGCTCGGGTAGCTGAGGAATAGTGCGCCGAGGGTGCCCGAGACGACTACCAGTAGTCCCAACGCATTAAAAAAGAGTTCATGGTTATCGCCCAGTAAGAAGCTGGCAGCAAATAGAGCCGTGAAGCCCAGTGCCGCTAACCAGTTAATAAAAGTCATGGTGTATGTTCTCCACTTGCCGTTGGGGACTCGGAACGAATGTCATGGGTAATAATAATTTCTACTCGTCGATTAAGCGCGCGTGCGCTATCGTCATCATTGGGTACGGCGGGCTGATATTTGGAACGCCCCATCACCGTAAACCTGGCCGGATCGATGCCGCCCTGCTGAAGTAAAAAGCGGGCAACCCGGCTGGCGCGAATCAGCGACAGTTCCCAGTTACTGGGGAAAGGCTCGGTGGAAATAGGGTAATCATCGGTATGGCCAATGACGTTAATTTGATACGGGGTTTGGCGAATAATGATGGCGAGGCGTTGAAGAAAATCCCGAACCTCGGGAAAAAGATCGGCCTTGCCCAGCTCAAAAAACATCGGCCCCTGCACACTCACCTTGACCGACTGATCTTCGAGTAACACGATCTCAACATTTTCCAGGTGCGCTTCTCGCACCGCCTGCTGACTACGCTCAAACACATTGATGCGCATCAGTGGCTCAAAGCTGGGCTGAGCTTGCGCTATAAATTCCTGTTGAATTTGTTCTGTTTCAATCGGCGTTTGCTCAGACACCGTTTGTTCCTGCATAAGCTGGGCGCTGAGCAAGGTGGCAAATAGCACAAACATCACCATCATTAGATCCGCCCAGGGTACCGACCAGTGATTACCCAGACTCTCGCCGTCGGTGTCAGCCTGTGGCGACTCATTAAACATCAGCTCATGATTAAACGAAGAACAGATCACTGACGCGGGCTGAGCGATTCCCGCAGCAGGCTTCTGCTGCGCAGCATCAGGGGAAGCATGATTGTCAGAAAGTTCGTTCATAAGCAGACACGGCGGTTGTTACCCGCCATAGCGTCTGCAAATGGGAATTCTTAAGGGAAGGAGCTACATATATTGTAGGTACGGTTTCAGCCGTATCTGTGCGACTAAAGTTGCACCTACAGGACTAAAATGTAGGTTGGTGCTGAGCACCGCGAAGCCCAACAAGCCGTTTAGCTCAACTCAGTGTTCCAGCTTTTTATAACGAATTCGATGCGGCTGGTCACTGTCATCACCCAGACGGCGTTTGCGATCTGCCTCGTAATCCGCGTAGTTGCCCTCAAACCAGACCACTTCACTATCGCCCTCAAAGGCAAGAATATGGGTGGCGATGCGATCCAGAAACCAGCGATCATGGGAAATCACGATGGCACAACCGGGGAAACTGAGCAGCGCCTCTTCCAACGCGCGCAGGGTTTCAATATCCAGATCATTGGTGGGTTCATCGAGCATCAGCACATTGCCACCGCTTTTTAGCAGCTTGGCCAGATGTACCCGGTTGCGTTCGCCGCCGGAAAGATTACCGACTTTTTTCTGTTGGTCACTACCCTTAAAATTGAAGCGTCCGACATAGGTGCGTGAGGGGACTTCATAGCTGCCGATCTTGATAATGTCCTGTGCATCGGAGATTTCTTCCCACACAGTTTTACTGTCATCCAGTGAATCACGACTTTGATCGACGCAGGCGATTTTCACCGAGTCGCCTAAACGCAGCTCACCGCCATCGGCTTTTTCTTCACCGGTGACCATGCGGAACAGGGTGGTTTTACCCGCGCCGTTAGGACCGATGATGCCGACGATGCCGCCCCGGGGCAGGTTGAAATTTAGATCGCTATAGAGCACCCGATCTCCAAAGCCCTTGCTGACATGGCTAGCTTCGATCACCAGATCACCGAGACGCGGGCCGGGTGGAATGTACAGATCCTGGGTTTCGTTACGCTTCTGGAAATCTTGCGATGACATTTCCTCAAAACGCGCCAGTCGGGACTTACTTTTTGCATGGCGACCTTTCGGACTGGTGCGTACCCATTCCAGCTCCTGTTTCATCGCCTTCATGCGTGCGGTTTCCTGCTTTTCTTCCTGTTCCAGGCGCTGTTCTTTCTGCTCCAGCCAGGAGGAATAATTGCCTTCCCAGGGAATCCCGTGACCGCGATCCAGTTCCAGAATCCAGCCAGCCACATTGTCGAGGAAGTAGCGATCATGGGTTACGGCGACCACGGTGCCGGGGAAGT
>CAZIJT010000238.1:0-2840 GCA_964539595.1 uncultured Thiohalophilus sp.
ATGTGCATATTCAGGTTGAGCCGGAGCTGAGTGTGTCCGAAGCCCACTACATCAGCGAGAGCGTGCGCCTAAAATTAATAAAAGAAATTGAAGAAGTGGCGGATGTCATGGTACACATAGATCCGGAAGACGATGAGCATTTTCAGTTCCGCGCCAGCCTGCCCCAGCGTACCGAGCTGGAGCAGCAGTTACAGTCACGCTGGCAGACTATTCCGGCAGCCGCGCATATCGAACACCTTACTTTGCATTACCTTGAAGGCAAAATCAGGATAGAATTGCTGCTACCTTTGTCGGCGCTGGGTGGGGGGCTAAGCTCGGCGCAGCTTCAGCAACAATTTAGTGAGGCGTTGGCGGATCATAAAGACATCAAATCGGTTCAATTGCGGTTTTATTGAGCAGCGCGAGCGCACCGAAATAGAACATTTGTTAATGAGCGCGCCCAATAAAGGTGCAATGCCTTGTTTTCAAATAGGCCGAGTCGAGGCTTAATTATATAAATCAATGCCTTATGTGGTGGCATATTTCATGCACCATCGGGGCACAGAATTTTGCATTCCGGTTGCCGGTAGTTGGCAGCTTTTTTATTAACAGCGGGAGATTGAGAGTAATGTCCGATAAAGTTTTGAAAATGATTAAAGACAACGGCGTCAAGTTCGTTGATTTTCGTTTCACCGATACCATTGGTAAAGAGCAGCATGTGTCTGTTCCGTCCCACACGATTAATGCCGATCTGTTTACCGAAGGTAAAATGTTCGATGGTTCTTCCATTGCTGGCTGGAAGGGCATTAACGAGTCCGACATGATCATGATGCCGGATGCCGACACGGCGGTGATGGATCCGTTCACCGATGAACCCACCCTGATTCTGGTTTGCGACATTATCGAACCGGTTACCGGCCAGGGCTATGAACGTGATCCACGTTCGGTTGCCAAGCGTGCCGAAGCGTATTTGCAGTCTACCGGCATAGCCGATACCGCATTCTTTGGTCCTGAGCCAGAATTCTTTGTCCTCGATGACGTACGTTGGGGTGTGACCATGAGCGGCGCATTCTATAAGGTGGATTCTGATGAAGCCGAATGGAACTCTGAAAAAGTTTACGAAGATGGCAATATCGGTCATCGTCCGGGTCTGAAAGGCGGTTATTTCCCGGTTCCCCCGGTTGATTCATTGAATGACCTGCGTGCGGCCATGTGTCTGGCGATGGAAGAAATGGGTCTGGAAACTGAAGTCCATCACCACGAAGTGGCCACTGCCGGTCAGTGTGAAATCGGTACTTTATTCAACACCCTGGTTAAACGCGCCGACGGTAACCAGATCCTGAAATATTGCGTTCACAATGTCGCCCACATCTATGGCAAGACCGCGACCTTCATGCCCAAGCCATTAGTGGGTGATAACGGTAACGGCATGCATGTGCATCAGTCACTGGCCAAAGACGGACAGAACCTGTTCTCTGGTGATGAATACGGCGGCCTGTCTGAAACCGCGCTGTATTACATTGGCGGCATTATCAAACATGCCAAGGCCTTGAATGCGCTGACTAATTCGTCAACCAACAGCTACAAACGTCTGGTTCCGGGTTTTGAAGCTCCCGTGTTGCTGGCCTACTCCGCCCGTAACCGTTCGGCCTCTATTCGTATTCCGTTTGTTAGCAGCCCGAAAGCACGTCGTATCGAAGTTCGCTTCCCGGATCCGACTGCCAACCCTTATCTGTGTTTCTCTGCGCTGTTGATGGCGGGTCTTGACGGTATCCAGAACAAGATCCATCCCGGTGAAGCAGCGGATAAAGATCTCTATGATCTGCCACCAGAAGAACTCAAGGACATTCCAACTGTATGTGCTTCATTAGAAGAAGCGCTGGAAAGTCTGGATGCGGATCGCAGCTTCCTCACCGCGGGTAATGTTTTCACCAACGACATGATCGATGCCTTCATCGAGCTGAAGATGGAAGAAGTCACCCGTATCCGTATGACCACACATCCGGTTGAGTTTGATATGTATTACTCGCTTTAAGTTAGCGTGTAGGTTCGATTTTAATCGAACACATAAAAAAACCCCGCAGCTTGCTGCGGGGTTTTTTTATGTTGGGTTGAGTAGTGAGAAATGTTCCCTGTATCTTTTTTTACTCCTGAGCTAAGCTGAGCGCATGCGCCTACTAATTTTTATTCTCTTTATCAGTTTAAGTTTCAGTGCCTCGGCTGCAGCCAAAGTCTATAAAAAAGTAAATCCGGATGGCAGTGTGGAGTATTCGGATAGACCACAGGATGAGGCTGATGAGCCGATTAAGCTAAAACCGGTGCAGACGATTACCCTGCCGCCGATACCTAAAACAACAGCCAGCCCGCCATCGGCGGCAACCACAAAGCCGTTTAAATATGAAACTATCAGCATTACCGCGCCAAAGGATGATGAAGGTATTCGCAGTAATAATGGTGATTTTGTTGCTAGAGGCGACTTAAGCCCCCGGCTGCAGAGTGATCAGGAACATCATATTCAGTGGCTGCTGGATGGCAGAGAAGTTCCCGGTGCAACGGGTTTGACCCTGAGCCTGAAAAATCTGGATCGGGGTACCCACCAGCTTCAACTGCGGGTGGTAAATTTTGATGGTGGGGTCGAAATTCAGACGCCGACTATTTCCTTCCACATTCTGCGTGTTGCAGGTGGGGGCGGGGTTCCCGCGCCTCTTTAATCTCTACGGGTTAAATTCCCCGCTGCTTGCAGCGAAGCAACATCGTAGGTGCGGCTTCTACCCTGCGGGCACAGGTGAGCCGCACATGTTCGCCTGAAGGCGAACCTACTGATGCCCCGTCCGCTTGCGGCGGGTAGATTCATTAGCCGA
>CAZIJT010000239.1:0-2818 GCA_964539595.1 uncultured Thiohalophilus sp.
AACAAGGATCAGATCAGGATCAGTTGAACAAGCCTGTCGTTCGTTAACCGCTTACAATTCTTTCTCAATAATCTGTTTTTTATTTTTTTATCTTTGGCAAAATACAATTTTTCCTGTGATAAGCGGGAATTTATAGCATGGATTCTGATGCAGGCAGCCTCATTTCCATGCCCCGGCAGATTTCCAAATTGATCCAGATCAAGGCAGAAAGATCTGGATAATATAATTTCTTCATATCCAAGCCAGAAAGCAGCCCAGGCAGTGGATTCCTTATTTTAAGGGTTCCATTCGGGTGCTTGTTGTTGATGGCGAAACTGTTTGACTACATCGGGTTCGTCATTAGACAATGCGGAAAACAAGCGGAAGAAGAAGGAGAGTCGCCAAAACAGGGTTTTGCGATCTTCACATGTCATATGTAAGTGCACACTACACTTGCCGAAAACACTCATAATATGGGCACGTCGGCAGAAAAGGAGAACGCTATGAAGCGACTACCGGTTACCGTTTCTATCCTGGCTGCGGCCTTGATGGTCACGTCCAGCTATGCGGTAGGCAATGAAATATTTCAAAAGAATTGTGCCGGCTGTCATTACACGACAGGACCTGCCAAAGAGAAGACCATTTCTGACCAGCTGGCGAAGAAGGGTCCGGAGCTATGGTATGCTGGTAGCAAATTTCAGAAGGAATGGATGTTGTCCTGGTTGCAGGATCCGACCCCCATCCGTCCCTTAAAATACAACTCGCTAACAGAAAAAAATCCGGCTGATCATCCCAAGCTCTCGGCTGGGGATTCCGCCGCGGTGACGGATTATCTGATGGGGCTGACATCAGCAGATGTCAAGGCAGGGGTGATCAAGCCCAAGAAGAGTGCTAAGGGCCGATTAATCTTCACCAAAAAAATGCCCTGCAGTGGTTGTCATCAATATCCAGCCAAGAGGGGCAAGGTAAAAGGTGGGTTGAGCGGTCCTTCATTGGTTGGCGCCAGTACACGGCTGAATCCTGATTGGATCTATGCCTATTTGATGAATACCAAGACGTTCAAGCCAGTCCGCGCTATGCCGGACTTTACTGGCGCGCTTAATCCTAAGGCTATCGAAAAGGTGGCGGCATATGTGGCCAACTTTAAATAACGTAATTATACGGAGGGACTGGCTCATGAGAACGTTAGCAATCATGGCTGCCACACTGGTTAGTCTGACCCTGCTTGTCGGTGGTACGGTTCAGGCCGCAGACGACAAACAACTCTACGAATTTTATTGTGCTCAGTGTCATGGCTTGACAGGGAAGGGTGATGGTCCAAACGTGACGAAGGATTTCAAGACCGATCCAAGAGATTTCACCAGTGTTGTCGATATGGAAAAATTATCTGATGCTGATATCAAGAATGTGATCATGGATGGCGGAGCTGCTGTCAGTAAGTCGGAGTTAATGCCACCTTGGGGAGCTACCATCGCTGAGGCCGATATTGATAAATTAGCGGCCTATGTTCGAAAACTTTGCAAGTGCAAGGCCAAGGGCAAATAAACAGGAATGGTTTCGCTATGAAATATCTGAACAAAGAGTTCATTTCTGATGGTGTCATATTTTGTGGGATGCTGGTGAACGTTATCTTTATTGTTCTGATTCTTTACGTATATATTCTTTAAATAAGAATAACTGACTTTAAGTGAGAAATTCTGAACTAAATTTGTGCAAGCTGTAGGGCATTATTGCGCAGAAATAGATCACTGGTAAGCGAGCGAAAAACTATGGATTCTGATAGTCTCGAAACACAAAAATACCCGTGGGCCGGGCCAGCATTATTCGTGTCGGTGCTGGTAGCATTGCTTATTTTTTTTACGTGGTTTTTAGGAGGGTAATGACATGAAGGAATATCTCGTTCCATTCCTTGGCGCCTTCATCGTCTTTAGCCTCGTATTTTATGGTCTGGATCTTGTCATGATGAATCTTCAAGGGTTGTCCTTGTCGTTTCAATCTTAAGGTAACGCACTTGGATGCATAAATAGGAGCCGACCTTGCAAAAGCGGAATTCAAGAGTAATTATTGGGGCGTTGTTCATTACTGCCTTTGCGCTGTTTCTATTACCCAGCTTTGTTCCTGGTTTTGATGCCTCCCTGGCATTTGCAGATGAAGCGGCGGTTACCTCGGATGCCGATGCAATAACTTATGCCCCTGCACCAAAATTAACTGCGGCTGACTATCCCAGCATTTCAGGGGTGAACAGTCGGGTGGTGGTTTGGATTGTGGCCCAGCTCCACCTCTGGTTTGGTGCTTTTGTTCTGGCCGTGCCTATCTTCGTATTTATTATCGAAGCCATTGGTATGTCAACGCGGGATCAGCGTTATGACAATATGGCCTATGAATTTATCAAGATCAGTATTACTGCCTTTTCACTTACCGCCATTCTTGGTGGGTTATTGGTTTTTTGTCTGATCTTATTTTATCCTGACCTGTTTAACTATCTAGCCACCATCTTTAAAGGCAGTATGTTCGCGTACGCACTGTTGTTCTTTGTTGAAAGTGCGGTTTTGTATGTCTATTACTATGGCTGGCACTGGCTTCAGGGCGGGTTCAAGAAGTGGGTACATCTGACCCTGGGCCTGTTGCTCAATGCATCTGGTCTGTTGCTCATGTTCCTGGCAAATGCCTGGACTACCTTCATGATGAGTCCAGCCGCTGTAGATGCCGCTGGCGTGTTCAGTGGTGACACATGGGCTGCCATTCACAACTTCCTGTGGAACCCCATCAATATCCATCGCACGATCGCCAATGTGGCATACGGTGGCTCGATTGTTGGCGCCTATGCCGCCTTTAAGTT
>CAZIJT010000240.1:0-2808 GCA_964539595.1 uncultured Thiohalophilus sp.
CGTTATTATTACCAGATTGAAAACCAGACTGACGGGAAGGCGGTACAAGTCCTCTACAGTGGTGAAGGTTACTGGTTCGTGACCTCGCCTCAAGTCGGTCAGTCCGTTCCCGTGCGCTTCGCTGTACTGGGCGATCCCGGTTATGCCGGAGAGGTGCAGACTCAGGTGCGGGATGCGCTGATGGCATGGCTGGCGGAAAACCCGCGCCCGGATCGCGCGCGGCCTTATCTGGATCTGTTGCTTACTACCGGCGACAATGCCTACCGCTCCGGGAGCAACAAGCAGTTCCAGGTCGGTTTTTTTACGCCTTATGCGAGCATCCTGAAAAATGTGCCCCTATGGCCTGCATACGGCAATCACGATGCGCGGCGCTGGGCCTTTTTCGATATTTTCAGTTTGCCGACAAAAGCAGAATCCGGTGGCCTGGCTTCAGGGACAGAGCATTATTATTCATTCGACTACGCCAATGCGCACTTCATCATGCTTGATACCACAGCCAGTAGCATGGCGGCAGGCAGTAAGATGCTCGACTGGTTGCAACGAGACCTGGCGGCCTCCACGCAGAAATGGATCATCGCTGCTTTTCATCATCCACCTTATAGCCAGGGTTCTCACAACTCAGATAACCGGCGTGACAGCAGTGGGCGTATGTTTGCTGTACGTGAAAATGTGTTGCCGATCCTTGAAGCCGGTGGTGCTGACCTGGTGCTCAGCGGTCACAGCCATATGTATGAACGTAGTTTTCTAATGCGCTGTCATTATGCTGAGTCTGCTTCGTTACAGGTAGATATGCTAATCGATAAAACAGCCGGTTTAGATACCGCGTATAAAAAACCGGGGCGGGATAGATTTTCGGGGACGGTTTATACGGTTATTGGTTCCTCATCCAAACACGATCAGGGCAGCCTCGATCACCCGGTCATGGCCGTATCGCTGGCCGAAGCCGGTTCCGTGGTTGTTGATATTGACAAAGGTGTTATGACCGCTCGCTTTATTACCCGCGATGGACTGGTTGCTGATCAGTTTTCCATTCGCAAAATAGCGGCCACGGGACAGGCTATGTCCTGTGAGTCATTGTCGCACTGATTTTAATCTCTATGGGTTTAATTCCCCACAGCTTGCTGTGATTAATATTGAACCGCCAGGACGCCAAGTTTTAGCCAAATAATTCTTGGCGTCCTTTGCACCGTGAGAATCTCGCTCTGCGAGCTTTATTCGGTATTTCCCACGCTTCGCTCCGGTCACGCCTTGACAGTTCAGATTGTTCCTTAGACTAATACCCCGTCCGCTTGCGGCGGGGTTGTTTATTAGACTTCGCAGCCTCTATTAGCATGGTATTAATGACGGAAATGGCGCATGCCGGTTAGCACCATAGCGATGCCATGTTCATCGGCGGCGGCAATTACTTCATCGTCACGCATTGAGCCGCCGGGCTGGATAACGGCGACAATGCCGTTTTTCGCCGCCTGATCGAGACCGTCGCGGAAAGGGAAAAAGGCGTCGGAGGCCATTACCGATCCCTTGACCGGCAGTTTGGCGTGTTCAGCCTTGATGCCGGCGATACGCGCTGAGTTGACCCGGCTCATCTGCCCGGCGCCGACGCCGATAGTCATCAGATCGTGGCCGAAGACAATGGCGTTGGACTTGACGAATTTTGCTATCTTCCAGGTGAACAGCAGGTCCTGCATCTGCTTGTCGCTGGGTTTGATTTTGGTGACAACATTTAGCTCCTTATATAAAGACAGATCCGCATCCTGCACCAGCAGCCCGCCGTTGACCCGTTTGAAGTCCAGCCGAGTGGCAGATTGTTTTGGCCAGTCACCACAGGTCAGCAGACGTACATTCTTTTTCGCCTTGACCACTTCGACCGTTTCCGGAGTGACATCCGGAGCGATGATCACTTCGACAAACTGACGATCGATAATGGCTTTTGTGGTCTCGGCATCCAGTGTCCGGTTAAAGGCGATAATGCCGCCGAAGGCGGATTCCGGATCGGTCTGATAAGCGCGATCATAGGCATTGAGCAGATCCCGGTCGATGGCTACGCCGCAGGGGTTGGCGTGTTTGACGATGACGCAGGCCGGTTGATCAAACTGTTTGACGCATTCCAGCGCCGCATCGGTGTCGCCGATATTGTTGTAGGATAGTTCCTTGCCCTGTAACTGAACGGCAGTAGCGATACTGGCTTCGGCAGGATGGGCTTCAACATAGAAGGCGGCTTTCTGATGCGGGTTTTCACCGTAGCGCATTTCCTGGGTCTTGTGGTACTGGCTATTAAAGGTGCGTGGGAAATCGGTTTTCCCATCTGTCAGCGTGCCAAGGTAGTTAGCTATCGCGCCGTCATAGTGCGCCGTGTGCTCAAAGGTTTTGACTGCCAGATCAAAACGAGTTGCATCACTGATGCTGCCGTCGTTGTTTTGCATTTCATCAAGTATACGAGAATAGTCCTCGGCATCCACGACTACGCTGACGGCGGCATGATTCTTGGCGGCGGCGCGCAACATGGTTGGGCCACCGATGTCGATGTTCTCGATTGCCGTAGCCAGATCGCAATCGGGTTTGGCAATAGTGGCCTCGAAGGGATAGAGGTTAACCACGACCATGTCGATAGGCGGTATGCCATGCTCCTGCATGACCGCATCATCAACGCCTCGGCGTCCCAGCAACCCGCCGTGGACTTTAGGATGCAGGGTCTTGACCCGACCGTCCATCATTTCCGGAAAGCCGGTATAGTCGGACACTTCGACGACTGGAATGCCCTCGTCCGCCAGCAGTTTTGCAGTGCCGCCGGTGGAAAGAATCTCCACA
>CAZIJT010000241.1:0-2755 GCA_964539595.1 uncultured Thiohalophilus sp.
TAAAACATGCTTAGTGAATCAGATATTGCTGCATTATGGATTACGCTCAGACTGGCGCTGATCAGTACCTTTATTCTTCTGCTCTTTGGCACGCCGCTGGCCTGGTGGCTGGCACATAGCCGACGTCGATTCAAAGTTATTATTGAGGCCGTGGTATCTCTACCGCTAGTGCTACCCCCCACGGTGCTGGGATTTTATCTTTTAATTTTGCTGGGCGCACAGGGTCCTATTGGTAGCCTGTTTATTTATCTGGGCGGCGATGCCCCCGCTTTCCATTTTTCCGGTCTGGTTATCGGCTCGGTGTTCTACTCCCTACCCTTCGTGGTACAACCTTTGCGTGATAGTTTCGCCATGCAAAATCCTCGTCTACTGGAAGCGGCTGCCACCCTGCATGCCAGCCCACTGGATCGATTTTTCAGCATTGCCCTGCCACTGGCGCGTCACGGTTTTCTCACTGCCAGCGTCCTCGGTTTTGCGCATACGCTGGGCGAGTTTGGCGTGGTGTTAATGATTGGCGGTAACATTCCCGGTGAAACGCAGGTGCTGTCCATTGCCATTTATGATCATGTAGAAAGCCTGGAGTACGCGCAGGCGCACTGGCTCGCCGGTGGTTTGTTACTGCTATCTTTCATCATGTTGCTGGGGGTTTATACCTTCAATCAGCGTCTGCGGCCAGGGCGAATCGCATGAGCCTGCAACTACGCTATCAGTTGCAACGAGGTGAGTTTATCCTCGATGTGGATTTTCAACTGCCGACAACCGGCATCAGCGCGCTGTTCGGCCCTTCTGGCTGCGGTAAAACCACCTGCCTGCGTTGCATCGCCGGGCTGGAAAAACCACAACAGGGTTTAGTTAAACTGGGTGAACAGCTCTGGCAGGATAGTTCGCGGTCACACTTTGTCCCTGCTCATCAGCGTGCGGTAGGTTATGTATTTCAGGATGCCGCTCTATTCCCACATCTAAATGTCGAGGCTAACCTGCTCTACGGTTACAAACGCCTGCGCAATAAAACAGCGCGAATCAAAGCCGATGCAGTGATTACCCTGCTAGGCTTATCGGCACTGCTAAAACGTTCAGTTGAAAATCTTTCGGGAGGCGAACGTCAACGTGTGGCCATTGGCCGCGCATTACTGGCTAACCCCGATCTACTATTAATGGATGAACCTCTGTCAGCACTGGATGCCGCAAGCAAAACTGAAATTTTCCCCTATCTTGAACAGCTACATCGTGAGCTGTCTATCCCGGTACTCTATGTGAGTCATAGTGCCGATGAAGTCGCACGATTGGCAGATCACATCGTGCTACTGGAAGACGGCAAGGTACAGGCACAGGGCGCAACCCGCGACATTTTTACCCGTCTGGATCTAAGCCTGGCACAACGTCCAGAAGCCTCGGCGATTATCGAAGCGCAGGTGGAATCACATGATCAGGCATTTTCATTAACGCAACTGGTCTTCGATGATCAACACATCAGTCTGCCCGTATTAGAGCTCGATAAAGGCCAGCCCGTACGTATTATTATTCATGCGCGCGACGTCAGCCTGGCATTGGAGCATAATACCAACACCAGCATACTTAATATCCTTCGCGCCGAGGTTGAAACACTATCAGAGATTAACCCCGCACAAATTCTGGTACGCCTGAAAATTGGCGAACAAACCCTGTTAGCACGCATCACCCGCAAGTCGGCCTCGGTGTTAAAAATTACGCCGGGGCAACAGCTCTATGCGCAGGTAAAAAGTGTTTCCTTGTTATAACTATTTATTGTTATAACACAATATAACGCCCACATTTAAAAGAGTACAGTTTGTGAATAAAAGCCTTATTACCAATATTATAGCCATGCTGTTGCTTGCAACCGGCATCCTTATAGAAAACCCATTCGTTCTAAACGTCGGCCTGTTCGCCCTTTCTGGTGCGCTTACTAACTGGCTGGCCATACATATGTTATTTGAAAAAATTCCCGGCCTCTATGGCTCAGGTGTTATACCTGCACGCTTTGAAGATTTTAAATCAGGCATTCGTCGCTTAATGATGGACGAGTTTTTTACTGAGGAAAATATTGATCGTTTTCTGTATACCGCCAATGGCAAGGTGCCTGATCTGCATCTTGCCCCGGTGATCGAGAAAGTTGATCTCACGCCGTCCTTTGAAGCACTGGTTAAGGTTGTTATGGAATCGTCCTTCGGTAACATGCTTGGCATGTTTGGAGGTGAGGAAGCGTTGCAACCCTTGAAGGAACCCTTTATTAAAAAGATGAAAATCTCGCTCATTGAGATGACACAGCAGCGAGAATTTATTAGCTTGCTAAGAGTTCAACTGGAACAACCAACTGTTATCGCCGACATCCGCAATAAAGTTTCAGAGATTATCGAAAAGCGCCTGCATGAACTCACGCCACAGCTGGTCAAACAAATCATTCAGACAATGATTAAAGAACACCTCGGCTGGCTGGTCGTTTGGGGTGGCGTGTTTGGTGGGCTGATCGGATTGATCGCTAGCCTGTTAATAGGCTAAATCTGCGTTCCAAACACCAATCACTTTTAAAAAAATCGTTCGTCCTGAAGCTTGTCGAAGGGCAAACAGAATGAATCACTGTAGTGGTACAGCCTTCAGGCGAACATGTGCGGCTGAAGCCGCACCTACAATAAAACTTCGCAGCAAGCTGCGGGAAATTACACCCAACGGAGAATGAATCATCCCGCCGCAAGCGGATGGGGTATCCGCGTATGTAGGTTCGCCTTCAGGCGAACAT
>CAZIJT010000242.1:0-2754 GCA_964539595.1 uncultured Thiohalophilus sp.
GGTCGATATCTGCTGCGCCAGTTTGACCAGTGCATACAGGCGGACGTTCAGGGAAACATTTTCAAGTGCCGCCAGTTCGAGCAGCCCCTGTCGCACCTGCTGGAAATTTTCCGCATAATAATCAAATGGATTCTGTGGCAGTTCTCGCTGAATAGGATAGTTTCTTGATCTTGGAAGTTGCGAAGTGTTAAACCGAGTTAACTTTATTGGTTGCTCACTCAATAAACACAGGCGCGCTACTTCCGGGCAGGACAGCGCACCACTTAATTCCATATTTGTCCCACAACGAGAAATCACTCTTGGATAAAAAGCACAAACATCACCCAGTGGAACAATACCGTAGCGATCATGCAAGCTGCACAGTTCATCCTCACTTAACATCGGGCACTTGCCTTCATTCGTCATCCTAATGAAAGCATAATCATGATCGCCCGTTACCGGCTGTTCATTGATATGAATATAATTTCTAAATAGTTCCTTCTCATGCTCATCCTGCGTCATTTTTTCCTGCAGTAAATGATAATGTGATCTATCCAGTTTTACTTCCCAGTGCTGGCAACAGGTATCCGGGCAGTCGTCACCAAGACATTTAAAATCACGAAAATAATCAGGCGTCCTGTAATTTAGCGACATAGGGGGTGTAGTAAATAATTGAACATTAGAAACTGATATGTGTGCAGGCAATCAAGGTGCTGGAGTATCGGTATAATCTGACAAACTGGACAATCGCGCTGGTTTTTTCCTGTCGAAATTTAGCAGTAACATACCACAATATTTCTTATCCTTATAAAATTCCAGACGAAACAGGTGCGCCTGCCGGTCAACTGAAAAACGTGAGGCAATATCTGCCCGCCTGATCAGCACCCCCGCTTCATTCCGCAAACCGACTTTTCTAAAGCCAATGATGTTCGCGCGATAACCGGGAACAGGATCTACAGAAAAACTGTCTTTGACTTTCACCATGCTTCCCAGTTCAATCGTTTTCTGCTCCCCATCAACCTCGATTGTCACCTGCTCAAGGCTGGAATCATATTCAAAAAACTGGGGATGTAACCAGGTAACATGGCGATTACCGTATCGAACCCGGTAACCGTTACGCTCATTAATAATCGCCAGCAGGGGACTGTTAGAATCAAGATCCAGTGGCGCTGATTTTTCCAGTGGTACATAACCCAGGCGACGTCGTGCATTGGCGACATCCAGATATATCTTCCTGTCGTTAATTGAAAGCCTTACATTATTATCAATCATGTCTTTTACTGATGCTTTTTGCAGTGCAAAACTACGTTCAAACTCAATCCCCAGTTTGCTCATAAATGATTCCACCAGTAACAGATGATAATACACGCGTTCATGGGTCAGATATTCCTTGCTGACCTCCAGGCCAAAGGCCGGCTTCTGGTTGCGAATGGAAAAATAAGTCAGGGTCTTTTCCATTTCCACGTCCCCTTCACGAGTGCGAGTATTCCTCACGCGATAGCGCGACTCCTCATTATCAATAATAGTATTGACTGTTTTCCTGACCTGTTTCGCCAACTCCATTAATTCACCATAACGGTGTGTTTCGATTTTCTCCTGATCAATAATAATGCTCTGTCCCCAGCGCTGTGGTCCATGCAGCCGGTCAACATATTTTTCCCGGTAAAAACCACTGCCATCGTGCAGATTCAGAACAATATCGATCTGCTCGTCCTGGATGATAGCCTTGATTTTCTGCACCAGTTCATATTCGGGATCATTCCTGTCCAGCTGGGAGAACTTTCGGTTCATATCACCATGGATTCCGCGCGAACGTTTTATGATGCTTTCGAAGTTAAGATTCGGCACTACCCACAAGTTGCCTTTTATAATTTTGTATTTGGTTGCCAGCAGGGCCGCCGCATTGAAGCCGCCGGGCTCATCACCCTGTATACCGCCAATAATCAGGATCGTTGGCGCCGTATTCGTCGCTTCTTTTTTATAAAGCCTGAAATCAAAGCGCGGCTGGTATCCCGCACTTGCAACCGCGCACAGGCTAAACACAGAAAGAACAAGACTTGCAATAATTTTCATATTAAACAACTTTTATATGCCAGGGTTCATAGCGCACGCCAAAATAATTGTTCCTGGGATAACGAATCGAAACATACCCCAGTTTGATCAGTTTCCGGTATTCCTCAGTTTGCGCAAATTTAGCGGTAAAATTCAACGCGCCAAGGTCTCGTTTGCCAACATCAAAATCTCCCAGCGCATGATAGGAGTGACCTGGTGGCGCCAGCGAACGTGAGGCACGGGAAAAATTACCGTTAGATTTTTTTGTCTTATAAAGAAACAGGTACATTTGTTTTACAATACTGCGGATACCAGAAGTAAGTATCAGGCTGTCACCCAGGTCTTTTTTCAGGCGTTGATAAACCGCCAGTGATTCACCTTTGAACAGATAATTTCCACTATGCGGGATCTTGATTATATTTTTTTTCGAAGTCCTGTCCGTCAACGAGGCGATCACTTTCTTTCCCCAGAAACCATAGTCATGGGCATCATGGAAAAAGATCTTTTCCATAAACTGAATTTCCGGCGTAGAAAAGGCCTCAATAGCAGAATAGCTACGGGCATATTTCAGCATTTCATCGAAACTCATGAGGCTGAAATTTGCATAACCGGCATGCGCCTGGATCTTTCCCATCCGCGCCAGCACACGCTGAAAAACCGGCTGTTCCGAGACTGACAGGAATATGTCCTGTTCCAGATCCTGATCAAAGTTGCTGAGCCTGT
>CAZIJT010000243.1:0-2738 GCA_964539595.1 uncultured Thiohalophilus sp.
CACAAGGGAACCTTGAATGTCAGATCTGGAACTCAACGCAGAAACACTGTCACAGGCACTGAGCCGGGTGGCCGATTATGTGATTGAGGCGCGCAGCAAAGCGTTTACCGAAGGTCAAAGCCGTGAGCCGGATCAACTTGATGCGGATCTCGACCGCTTTTTAAAGTTTGTCGAGCTGGTTCAAAAAGGCCAGGAATATCCCGCAACACGCTCCGATTCAGAGCCACAGAGTGACAAAAATCTAATGGCCGATCTGGGTTTGCAGGTCATTTACACGCTCAATCACTGGGCAGTTCACCTGCAACTCGAAGAAGCCGCCGGGGAACTGGAAGAACTGACGCTGGCCATGGCGCTATGGTGCGCTCGCCAGCACTGCCAGTTGAGTACGCTTAAACCTCTGGTGGATGCTGTTTCAGACTTTGCTAACCGCCAGTCTGAAGCTGAAATCATGAGTGTCCTGACCTCGGTCGTCGGTGAAATCATCGATGCCATCGAGCCAGAAATCAAGGCGGATAAAGATAAAAGTGAACCTCAACGCCCCTGGCGATTGCTGAACTTTAATTACGGTATTATTGCCACCCGTAGTCTGCAACCTGCGATCATGGAAGAAGCCTTTGAAAATATCGTCCAGCGTTTTCCTGATGATGCGGCTGAATTTTTTCACGAAGGTATGGAGCAGATGCAGGCTATCGATTATCCTGATTATGTGCGCACGGTAATGGAAAAATATTATCAGGCGACGAATAATCCAACCTTACATTAACCTTATTATAACTAACCTATAAATATAGAATTACCCCGCCATGAAGTTATTATTTGATTTTTTTCCGATTCTGCTGTTTTTCATTGCCTACAAAATTTACGGCATCTATGCGGCCACTGCGGTTGCTATTGCTGCTGCCGTCATCCAGAACGCCGTGTTCTGGTATCGCCATCGGCGCTTTGAAAATATGCATCTAATCACCCTTGCCCTGATTACCGTACTCGGCGGCGCAACGCTGATATTGCAGGACAAAAGTTTCATCATGTGGAAACCCACAGCGGTCAACTGGATGTTTGCTCTGGCCTTTGTTGGCAGCCAGTTCATTGGTGAAAAAACCCTGGTCGAGCGGATGATGAGTCATGCCATCGAGATCCCCCAACCCGCCTGGACACGTTTGAATTTGAGCTGGGTGGTATTCTTCATTGCCATGGGCTTCGCCAATATTTATGTCGCTAATTTTTATTTTATTGCCGAATCAGCACTGGCCGCTGCCGCCAATGCACCGGTAGAGGTCGAAGACTGTGCAGGTCAGTTCAATGGTCAATTGTTAAGCTTGTGTCAAGCCGCTCGGGACGCTGAGGAACAATGGGTTAATTTTAAACTCTTTGGTATGATGGGGCTGACGATATTATTTGTCATCGGTCAGGCATTTTATCTAGCTAAACACGTCAAAGACGACGATGCCGAGTCTACCGATAAAGTCGAGCAGGAAAGTTAAGATGTGGTATGCCATCATTTCTCAGGACACAGAAAATTCGTTGGACAAGCGTAAAGCGGCTCGTCCTGCACATCTACAACGCCTGCAGGATTTGCAGGATAAAAGTCGTCTGTTAATCGCCGGTCCTCACCCTGCTATCGATAACCCGGATCCCGGTGCAGCCGGTTTTACCGGCTCGCTGGTGGTTGCTGAATTTGAGTCACTGAAAGATGCACAACACTGGGCCGATGCCGATCCGTATATTGAAGCAGGTGTCTATGCCAATGTCGTGGTCAAACCTTTTAACAAAGTCCTGCCCTGACTGCTAACTAAAATTTATAACTAATTATTAAACTACTATTAAGGATATCGCTACTATGAACAAAACATTTTCCCATTTGCTCATCACCGGATTGATGTTAGCCGCCATCCCCGCCTGGGTCGTTGCAGGAAATTCAGTGGCCACGGTAAACGGTAAACCCATCAGTCAAAAAAGTTATGACTTCTATCTGGCGCAGGCCATGCAACGTCGCGGCAAAAATCAACAGGGACAAGGCGGCATCAATCGTGAAGCCGTTATTAATGAACTGGTGAACCGCGAACTGCTGCATCAGGCGGCTGTCAAAGCCAAAGTTGAAAATGACGAAACTGTCGCCTTTCAACTTAAACAGCTTAAAGTTGATGCGATGATTCAAGGCTTGCTCAACAAATTATCTACTGAAAATAAAATTACCGATAAAGATCTGAAAGCAGAATATGACAAGCGCATTGCTGGCGCAAAATTGTCTGAATACAAGGCGCGTCATATTTTATTAAAAACCGAAGAAGAAGCCAAAACCGTCATTGCTGAACTCGATAGCGGTTCAAAATTTGAAGAACTGGCAAAGAAAAAGTCTACCGGCCCTTCGGCCAAAGATGGTGGTGATCTGGGTTGGTTCAATCCTTCACAAATGGTACCGCCTTTCTCTCAGGCTGTTGCGCAAATGAAAAAAGGCAGCTATACCAAAAAACCCGTGAAGACGCAGTTTGGCTACCACGTCATCAAACTGGAAGATACGCGCAAACGCACGCCGCCCAAGTTTGAAGACATCAAGCCGCAGTTGAAGATGGTGTTACAGAACCAGCGGATTCAGGAATACATCACCAACCTGCGTAAAACAGCAAAAATCGACGTTAAGAAATAAATGCAGATCACGCTGCGTCTTTAGTGCGTAGCCAGGATGTTTGGTGGGCAATGCCCACCCTACTTATCAGCATTTTAACCGCCGCCTTTGGTGG
>CAZIJT010000244.1:0-2720 GCA_964539595.1 uncultured Thiohalophilus sp.
CTGCTTTTTTCACAGGCTTATGTTCCACGCGCCCAGACTTAATTTTCTCAAGTAGAAACTAGCTGTAAAGAATAAAACCTGTTAAAAATTCTCTGCATGTGCATTATCCATAAGCTTGTTAAAATATTCTGGATAAGGTTCTTGCAATAAGCATCCTAATTCCATCGATGGATAAATTTCATCATAACAGCGTACCTGTTCAGCACTCACTCGTCGTTGAATATGGCAACGTTTTAACTGATCGGTATTTGTGAGTCCAGCTGCCGCGATAAGTTCAACAACGGCTTCTATGGTTCCTTTATGGAAATTTGCAACCCGTAATTTCTTGTCTGCAACTACCAGACCTTTATATAGTGATGCTTGTTGTGTAGCAACTCCAGTAGGGCAGCTGTTCTTATTGCACTCCAGAGATTGAATACACCCCAATGCCATCATCATACCTCTGGCACTATTACAGAGATCAGCCCCTTGTGCCAATAAACGCACGATATGAAAACCGCTAAAAATACGTCCGCTGGCAACAACTCGAATATCTTTCTTGAGATCAAAGCCGATCAGACAGTCAATAACAAAAGCTAAGCCTTCTCGTAAAGGAGTACCAACTGAGTTGGTATATTCTAATGGTGCAGCGCCTGTTCCTCCCTCTCCGCCATCTACGGTGATAAAATCAGGTTTAATCCCTGTTTCTACCATCGCTTTACAGAGTGCAATAAATTCACTTTTACGACCAATACACAATTTAAAACCAATCGGTTTTCCACCCGATAATTCGCGTAGAAGTTGAATAAATTGCATCATTTCCAGAGGAGTGGAAAAGGCACTGTGTGTAGGAGGTGAGTCGACTTGAGTATAGGGAGGCACACCTCGAATTTCTGCAATTTCAGGGGTGTTCTTTATAGCGGGCAAAATCCCCCCATGACCTGGCTTAGCACCCTGTGATAACTTTATTTCAATCATCTTGACATTGGATAAGGTCGATTTTTCTGTAAAAAGCTGTTCCGAAAAATGCCCTCCTTCATCACGGCAACCAAAATACCCTGTACCTATCTGCCAAATTAAATCTCCCCTTGGCTCTAAGTGATGGGGGCTCAGCCCACCTTCACCTGTATTATGGGCAAATCCCCCTATTTTTGCTCCGCCGTTAAGTGCTAATATGGCATGTTTGCTTAATGCGCCAAAACTCATGGCGGAAATATTCAGAATGCTTGCTGAATAGGGCTGTTTACAGTCTGAGCCTCCGACAACAACACGAGGACCCTGATCAAGTTCATCCGCTCTTCGTGCCATAAGGGAGTGATCCATCCATTCATAACCAGTTCGATATGTGTCCATTTTGGTTCCCAGAGGAACCGTGTCCAATACCCCTTTTGCACGTTGATACACCACCGACCTGAACATCCGATTGACTGGCACACCATCTGTTTCCGACTCAATAAAATATTGGTACATCATTGGCCGAAGCCATTCCATAATCCAACGGCCATGTCCACCTACGGGATAATTGCGCAGGATGGTATGCTTAGTTTGAAAAATATCGTAGATTCCGAGAATCACAATACCTACGACAAATGCCAATAACCAAACAGCTGGAAACCAAAACCAAGTGAGAGCCGAGGCCAATATTAAACTGACTATTGCAAAGAAATAAAAACGATTACGCATGAGCTTTTCCTTAATAATTATTACAGTGCAGGTGAACGTATCACCAGCATTTTTTCAATCTGCATTTCTTTGAAAGTATTGGGAATTCCACCGACCCCATACCCCGATTGACGTAATCCAGCAAACGGCATCCAATCAACACGAAATGCAGTATGGTCATTCACCATAACAGCGGAAGCAGCCAGATGTTTATAAGCATACATAATGGTATCAATATTCTGGCTCATGACCGCTGCCTGAAAGGCATAAGGAAGTGCATTAGCCTGTTGAATCGCCTCATCAATTTTCTCATAGGTGTAAAGGCACACCACAGGGCCAAAAATTTCGCGCTGACTCACTTCACTGGTCACCGAAGGATTAAGTAAAACAGTCGGTGCATAGAGCGAATCCGATAGTTGCCTGCCACCTGTTAAAACTTGTGCACCTGAAATGTTGGCGGTATTCACCCAGTCACCAATACGAGTGACTTCACGGTGACGAATTAACGGCCCCACTTCTGTTGTTGCCAATAATGGATCACCTACTTGTAATTGGCCAACCATTTTGGTCATACGGTCAGCGACCTCCGTAATCAATGCTTTATGTACAAAGATGCGCTGTACCGATACACAGACTTGTCCCGCATGATAAAAGCCACCTTTGACTAATAATGGCATGACTTTATCAAGGTCGGCATCTTCTGCAACAATAACAGGTGCTACACCGCCGTGTTCCAGAGCACAGCGAGTTCCTGCCGCTAATTTAGAACGCAGCATCCAGCCAATGTTGGCACTGCCTATAAAGCTAAAAAATGCCACTCGGCTGTCTGTGACTAATTTTTCGGCGACTTCAAGGTCTGTTACCGCAACCGCTTGACACCATGCATCAGGTAGACCTGCTTCCCGTAACAAATTCACGAATTCAAAACAACTCGCCGCCGTTTCTTTTGCTGGTTTAATAATTACTGGGCAGCCACTGGCAACGGCCGGAGCCACTTGATGAACAATGAGATTAAGAGGGTGATTAAAGGCACTGACAGCAACCACGACACCGATAGGTTCTTTATGTGTGACAGCTAA
>CAZIJT010000245.1:0-2675 GCA_964539595.1 uncultured Thiohalophilus sp.
CCCAGCCATATTCCACTGGTTAATTATTACCGTTTTGCCAAAACTGAAATCTGGGCACAGGAAGAAGAAAAGAAAAAATCCGATCTGGCGCGTGAGCGCCACGAGTTCCGCCAGTATCGAATGGAACGCAAGAAAAAAGAAAATGAAGAACGCAAGCGCCGAAAAAAGGAACTACTGAAAAAAACCGGCAAACAGACCGACGACAAGGACGCGAAAAAAGCCGCTATCGAAGCCGCTATGGCACGCGTCAAGGCACGCCGCTCCGAGCAGGATCAGCAAAAGAAAAATACGGACAATCTTAGTGCCGCACAGAAAAAGAAAATTTCTGAAATTGAGGCACGTAGAAAAAAGCAGGTGGAAAATGACTGATCAAAAGGAAATGCACATCGACAGCTCCCCTTTTCTAAGCTCAGGCAATAGCGTGTCACGTATCATGCTGCTGGTGTTACTGGCACTGATCCCCGGCATCCTTGCGCAGCTCTATTTTTTCGGCTGGGGACTCATTATTAATTTAGCTATTGCGATTCCCACCGCCCTAGCCAGTGAGGCGCTAATGCTGCGCCTGCGCCAACGTCCAATCAAACCCTTTTTATCTGACTACAGTGCGGTACTCACCGCCACTCTGCTGGCTATCGCCCTGCCCGCATTGGCTCCCTGGTGGCTAATTTTTATTGGCGTGGCCTTTGCCATCATCATCGCCAAACAACTATACGGCGGCCTCGGTTATAACCCATTCAATCCTGCCATGGTCGGTTACGCCATGTTGCTGATCGCCTTTCCTCGCGAGATGACCACCTGGTTACCGGCACAGGCACACGATATAAGTTTTATCGACAGCCTGCGTTACAGCCTGTTTGATCTACTACCCGCTGGCCGTGAACTGGATAGCATTAGCATGGCCACACCACTGGATACGGTGAAAACCCAACTGGGTTTAAATATGACCATTGCCGAGATCGACAGCAAGTTTAAAAACCTGTTCGGCATGCTCGCCGGTCACGGCTGGGAATGGGTCAACCTGATGTTCCTTGCCGGGGGTGTAGTGCTAATTTTCATGCGCGTCATTAGCTGGCACATCCCCTTCGCCGTTATTAGCAGCCTGTTTATTTGCGCTCTGCTTTTCCAGCTGACTGATATCGATGCACATGCATCACCGGTCTTTCATCTGTTCAGTGGGGCAACCATGCTTGGCGCATTTTTTATTGCCACCGATCCGATCAGTGCGGCAACGACGGTGCGTGGCCGCCTCTACTATGGGGCGGGCATCGGCATACTGACTTATACCATTCGTAGTTGGGGCGGCTATCCTGACGGCTTCGCCTTTGCCGTGTTGCTGATGAACATGGCAGTGCCAACGATTGATTATTACACCCAGCCACGGGTGTTCGGCCACCGGGACGATTGAACATGCATCTTCTGCGCAACATGGCAATTAGTGCTGTCCTGCTCGGACTGTTCGCTATTGCGGGTACCAGCATGGTCAGCCTCACCTATGAGAATACTGCCGAGCGTATTGCGGCCAACCATCGCGCCACCCTGCTGAAAACCTTGCACCAACTGCTGCCCCCCGAGCAACATGACAATGATATGTTCAGCGATACTATCCGGATAAGTCAGCAGCCCCTGCTCGGTACTGACGACAGCATCAATATTTATCGCGCACGTAAAGCAGGCCAACCCGTTGCCGCCATTATCGAAGCTATCGCAGAGGACGGTTATAATGGCAATATCTATTTGCTGGTTGCAATCAGTTATAACGGCGAGCTTGCCGGAGTGCGAGTGGTTAATCATCGGGAAACACCCGGGCTGGGCGATGGTATCGATCTTTCTCACAGTAACTGGATTCTAAACTTTACCGGCAAGTCATTACAAAACCCGGCAAGTAAACTGTGGGCAGTGAAACGTGATGGTGGCGTTTTCGATCAATTCACCGGTGCAACCATTACCCCCCGAGCCGTGGTTAAGGCCGTGCATAACACCCTTATTTATTACCAGCGCCATCGCGACGAATTATTTGCTCCCAATCCAGAGACAAAGGAGTCAGATCATGACTAATGCCTATACTGACATCGCGCGCGAAGGTCTGTGGAAAAACAACAGTGCCTTCGTTCAGCTGCTCGGCCTCTGCCCGCTACTGGCGATCACCAATACCATGGTCAACAGCCTTGGATTGGGACTGGCCACCACCCTGACCCTGATCTGCTCCAACGTCACTGTCTCCGCGATTCGCCATTGGGTACGCCCAGAAATTCGCATCCCGGTGTTCGTCTTGATCATCGCCTCCATCGTCACCGTGATTGAACTAAGCATGAATGCCTGGTTGCATGAACTCTATATGATCCTCGGTATTTTCATTCCATTGATTGTGACCAACTGCGCCATCATTGCTCGCGCTGAAGCCTTTGCCTCCAAAAATAGTATTCCTCACGCCTTTGCCGATGGTCTGTTCATGGGGCTGGGCTTTACCTTTGTATTGCTCTTGCTCGGCACGATGCGCGAAGCCATCGGCTTCGGCACCCTGTTTCAACAAATCGAATTGATGTTTGGCGAAGGCTCACAATGGCTGACCGTTACCCTGTTTGAAGATTACCGCGGCTACCTGCTCGCTATTCTGCCACCGGGCGCATTTCTCGGGCTGGGTTTTTTAATTGCCATCAAGAATATGATCGATAAAC
>CAZIJT010000246.1:0-2654 GCA_964539595.1 uncultured Thiohalophilus sp.
TACCACTCATACCCCGTCAGCTTGCTGCGGGGAAGTTTATTTTCAATATTGATTGTCATCTATCTTTGCCGACTATAATCTATGCTAGAAAAACAAGCGTGTCCCTGTGGTCGTAATGTTATCTTTGAAAATTGCTGCGGCCGCTATCTTGATTACCCGAAAAGGGTGCCCACGGCAGAAGCACTCATGCGTTCGCGTTACTCGGCATTTGTTCTGAGCAATGAAGCGTATATATTAGAATGCTGGCATAGTTCCACACGCCCCGCACCGCGTGACCTTACTAGTGAAAGTATCCACTGGTTAAGTTTAGATGTGGTCTCAATATCAGCTGGAAAAATTGAGGATAATACTGGTTCGGTTGAGTTTGTAGCAACTTACAAACATAATGGTTTAATTGAGTTGTTGCACGAGACAAGCCGTTTTATAAAAGAGCAGGGACGATGGTATTATCTTGATGGCAAGATTCACGAAGCAGAAAACAGGCTAAATAAAATAAGCCGAAATGCGCATTGTCCTTGTGGCAGCGGAAAAAAATATAAACGTTGTTGTGGCCGCTGAGCGGTTATTAAAGGGGGAAGTATGACTGCAAATGCTGGGTCATCCATAGTAGGAAGAATAAAAAAATTCTGGGGCTTTGAAAACGACACCGTTAGCCATGCGGAAAAACTGGTGTCTACCCTGGGTGGGGTGTTGTCGATTTTTTTGATTGCCTTTGTGACCCATAAAATAACGGGGGCGACTGGAGCCACGCTGATCGTGCCATCAATGGGCGCGTCGGCAGTGTTGTTGTTTGCGGTGCCTCACGGAAAACTGTCTCAGCCCTGGGCGCTGTTCGGGGGGCATTTTATTTCTGCCTTGATCGGCGTGGCCTGTTATCAACTGGTGCCAGATTATTATCTGGCAGCCGGGCTGGCGGTGGGCTTGGCGATTGGTGCGATGCATGTTTGTCGTTGCATTCATCCACCCGGTGGTGCGACGGCACTGGCTGCCGTTATCGGAGGCCCATCGATTCATGCTATTGGCTACGATTATGTTTTTACACCCATTATGATTAATGCTCTGATTATCTTTGCGGTCGCGTTTGTGTTTAATAATGTATTTCCCTGGCGTCGTTACCCCGTCAGTATGATGCGCTTTACCGAGCGTCCACAGGTAAAGCCTGCAAAGCGCGATCATCTATTTAATCGAAAACACGTTCAGCAGGCGCTGAGTGATATGGATCTGGTGGTAGATATGACCACCGAGGATATTCAACGCCTGTTTGCTCTGACCCTTGAACATGCGGATCGGCAACGCTTGAAAAATACGCAAATTCGGGTGGGATCGTTTTATACCAATGGTAAGCATGGTGCTGAGTGGTCGGTGCGCAAGATTATTGACGAGGCCGCCTCGGATGTTGCTGAACGGGACATGGTGATTTACCAGGTGGTTGAAGGCCAGGGTTTACACAGCTCGGATAGCTGTACACGGCAGGAATTTGCCAATTGGGCTGCACGTGAAATGCTGCCTACCCAGGCTGAGAACTGAGTTCTTTTGTAATTTTTGAGCCGGGTTTTCGAGCCGATAAATCCCACTTTCCAGCAAACACCCGGCTGGATGCATCAATATCATACATTTCATACAAGTTTGGGCTATAATGCGCCGCCGTCGGTAAGCATCGCGGGGCGTGGGCGATCCAGATTTCTCTAGTGATGTGTCGGTTTTGAGCCAAATTTGTCCAGGGACAGGCCAGCAAATCATTGAATAACTAACAATTTTTATACGAGTAGCGGAACATGACTGAATTAACAAATTACAGAAACATAGGTATTTTTGCCCACGTGGATGCGGGTAAAACCACGACCACCGAGCGTATTCTTAAACTGACCGGCAAAATTCATAAGACCGGTGAGGTGCATGATGGTGAAGCCACCACTGATTTCATGGATCAGGAGCAGGAACGTGGTATTACCATTCAGTCTGCAGCCACTTCCTGTATCTGGGATGACCACCGTCTGAATATTATCGACACCCCCGGACACGTTGATTTCACCATTGAAGTCTATCGTTCGCTGAAAGTGCTGGATGGCGGCGTTGGCGTTTTCTGTGGTTCCGGCGGGGTTGAACCGCAGTCTGAAACCAACTGGCGTTATGCCAATGAATCTGAAGTCGCCCGCGTTATTCTGGTTAATAAGCTGGATCGTATGGGTGCTGACTTCTATCGTGTGGTTAAACAGGTGGAAGACGTACTGGGTGCGAATCCATTAGTGATGGTATTGCCGATTGGCATCGAAGATGATTTCAAGGGTGTGGTGGACTTGCTCACTCGCAAAGCCTGGATCTGGGATGATTCCGGTGATCCAACTAATTACACATTAGAAGACGTTCCTGCCGACATGGTAGACAAAGTTGAAGAATGGCGTGAAAAGCTGATCGAAACTGCGGTTGAGCAGGATGACGATATGATGGAACAATATCTGGAAGGCAACGAGCCTTCGGTTGATGATATTAAAGCCTGTGTCCGCAAGGGTACGATTGCGCTGGATTTCTTCCCCACTTATTGTGGCTCTGCGTTTAAGAATAAGGGTATCCAGCCAGTGCTGAATGCTGTGGTGGATTTCCTGCCTAATCCAATGGAAGTTAAGCCTCAGCCGGAAGTGGATCTGGAAGGTAAC
>CAZIJT010000247.1:0-2642 GCA_964539595.1 uncultured Thiohalophilus sp.
CGGTTCCAGCCGCTCAAGCCACTAAAATATAAGGAAAAAATGGTAGCGAGAGGGAGACTTGAACTCCCGACCTCAGCATTATGAATGCTGCGCTCTAACCAGCTGAGCTACCTCGCCATTAGGAAGGCGGTAACAAAATACAGTCTGTCAATTCGTCACCGGGCGCGCATTGTCGGCATTTTAGGCGAAGATGTCAATATCACTCATCAGGGTCGAAACTGTTTTGAGGGCACGGGTTTGGCAATCCCAAAGCCCTGGGCATAATCCACCCCGATCTGCTCCAGCTTCTCCAGAATAGCCTGATTCTCCACAAACTCGGCAATCGTCTGTAAGCCCATCACCCGTCCCACCCGGTTAATGGCTTCAACCATACTGAAGTTGACTGCGTCGGTAGCAATATCCTTGACCAGCGAGCCATCAATCTTCAGATAATCCACCGGCAGATTTTTTAAATAGGTGAACGACGACATGCCACTACCAAAATCATCGAGGGCAAACTTGCAGCCCAGTGATTTTAGATCCTTAATAAAATTAACCGCACTGCTAAGATTACCAACTGCAGCAGTCTCAGTAATTTCAAAACAGACCGAATGTGGTGCAATGCCGTAGTTAGACAACATCGCGATCAGATAATCCAGAAAGTGTTCATCCCCCAGTGACTGACCCGAAATATTGATAGTTGTAATCAGGCGTTCCATGCTTTTGCGATTTTCACTCAACCAGGCAAAGGTATGATCAATAACCCAGCGATCCAGTTCGGACATCAGGTTGTAGCGTTCAGCCGCTGGAATAAACGCACCGGGGGGAATAATCTCGCCATTTTCACCAATCATGCGCACCAGCACTTCGACGTGTCCCGTACCTTGATGAGAGCGCCCCACGGGGACAATACGTTGGCAGTATATTTCCAGTAAATTATGTTCCAGCGCCTGCTGGATGCGAGATACCCATTGCATTTCACCCTGCTGGCGAGCCAGATCTTCATCATTCTGATGATAAACATGAATGCGATTGCGTCCCTCTTCCTTGGCAAGGAAGCAGGCGCTATCGGCTAGACTTAAAATATTGGCATTGCTCTGACTATGGGCAACGATCTCAACGATGCCGATACTAACGCCGATGGAGAAGGTTTTATCTTCAAGCTGAAAGCGGAAATTACGCACGGTGCGTTGCAGTTTTTTTGCGGCTTGTCGCGCCTGCTTAAGATCGCAATTGCTTAACAGGACACCAAACTCATCACCACCCAAACGGGCCAGCATATCGTCCTTGCGCACTTCTTTTTGCAGCTCTCGACTGAGTTGCTTCAGCAACTCATCCCCAGCAAGGTGGCCACAGGTATCGTTGACTACCTTGAACTGATCCAGATCCATATAAAACAGCACATGCTGTTCATTTTTCAGCTTGGCTCCTTTAACGGCATCTTTAAGCCGCTGATCAAATTCATAACGATTGTGCAGACCCGTTAGAGCATCGTGGCTGGCGAGATAATCCATCTGCGAGATCATCGCCAGTGATTCTGACATGTTGTGAAATACCAGTACCACGCCACTGATTTTTCCATGCTCATATATCGGGTTGGCTGAATAGCGAACATGAATGCAATGATTTTCTTTTGTCCACAGCACCGCACTATCCACCTGGAATTCACGTGCTTCACTGATACTTCGAAGCATCTTACTGTCTTCTTTTTGTAGCACGCATCCATCTTCAGCGGAGTGCTGGATCAGCTTATGGACATCCTGCCCCTGTAATTCACTGGTGTTAAAACCAAGTATGTCTATCGCCGCCTGATTAGCGAAAGTACAATGCAGATCCCTGTCCATCGCGATAATACCTTCACTGGTAGAATCCATTAGGGTGTCGATATATTGATGCAAATCGCGATAGGCATCCCGTGACTGACGATGCTGACGTGCTTCAAGACTCAGGGCAATATGATCGGCCACCGAAGCGGCAAAATTTTGTTCATCCAGTCGCCAATGACGCGGCTCGCCGACGTGTTCACAACAGAGTACGCCAACAACCTGACCGGCTATACGCAAAGGTGCATCCAGCAGCGCGCCTATGCCCAATGGTTTCAGGTAGGTTTCTGTAAATGCGCTGGTGATGGGATCCAGCACCGCATCATCGGCGGCAATACAACGATCTTCTTCGACCGCATTAAAATAGGCAGGGAAGTCCACCGCATGTAGCACTGGAGCAGGGACATGATCCCGTAGGCTGGAGCAGAATAGATCCTGACATTCTATTTTTTTTCGTGTCTCATCAAACAACCAGAAGCTAACTCGTTCGACATGCAAAGTACGCGCAACAATTTCTGTCGTATAAGCCAGCAACTGCTCCAGCTCATGAACGTGATTAAAACGGCTTCGAGACAATTGCAATAACGCATTTTGTTGTTCGCGCAAATGACTATTAATGAATTCCAGATCATCCTTTTGTATTTGCTGCCTGGCTCGTGGCTGAGCAACACCCGTGATTAAACGCTGATCACCATTCACGTCAACATTCGTCAACAACCGAAACAAATACTCAATCGCACCCTTGGGCGTGCGCATGCGCGCACAGAACTCATTCATTCCTCGACGCAGCGTATCTTCCAGCGCCAGCTGCACGAGAGGACGATCCGCATCCACCATCAT
>CAZIJT010000248.1:0-2627 GCA_964539595.1 uncultured Thiohalophilus sp.
AGAATAACACCGACACTCTTAAAAACTTTTTTAAATTTAGATGATTTATTTCCAAAGTAAAAAAACACCTGACCACGAGTGTTTCCTGATACATTTTTTCCATCGACTGCTTCAAAAGAGATACGCCTGTCTGGCATGCATAGTGAGTTTGCCGAGCGTAACAATGACTGAAACCATTTGGTTTCTGTCGCGTTATTTACTAGCACAACAGCTTGTAAAATAGATTTGTTTTTCCAGTTTTCTAAAAATATATCTACCGATGCATTGATGAGTTTCCGACCATATGGCGGGTTCATGAATACGCGGCCTTGATCCTGGAACCATACTTTCTCAAAGGCATTGCTATTGATATCAAAATAGCGCTTTGCTTTTACGTGCCTGTTTGCTGCTGCAGAAGAAAATGGATCAAGTTCGATCTCGCCCATAACCTCGCGTGCCATCTCAGTATAAATGCCTGGGGTAAACCAGGCGTCAGAGTCTCTGATAGTTTGCTTATTCGTACCTGGTTTTGCGCCAATATAGGCCAGCTTATTTTTATCAGCTTTCATTATGCTTAGAGTATTGGTTTTTTTTAAGGAAGGATAAATTCAAAAATATTATGAATGCTCTGTTAGATAAGCTTATTTTCGTTGCCATCTCCATTAGTTAATATGCTTGATAAAAACTTTGGACTTGCGCTGGTAATTATACAGACTGCGCCGTTTAACGGGGAGCTTTTCCAATGTGCTGGATTTGAAGCCGTGTTCGCGAAACCAGTGTGAACTGCGAGTGCTGAGTACGAATAGCTGGCGGATGCCGAGTTGTTGAGTCTGCTTTTCGATATAGTTGAGCAGAGCCGTACCTCGACCCTGTGCCTGATAATCAGGGTGTACCGCGAGGCAGGCTAGTTCGCTAATTTTTTCCTTGATGAAAGGGTAGAGTGCGGCGCAGGCGACAATGGTGCCATCACGTTCGACTACCGTGAAGTGCTCAATTTCAATTTCCAGTTTTTCGCGTGAACGGCGTACCAGAATATCGTCGGCTTCCAACGGCTCGATCAGCTCAAGAATGCCGCCAATATCTTCCAGCGTTGCTCGGCGCGTATCCTCAAAAGGATCCGCCATGAGCAGACTACCGCTACCATCACGCGTAAAGAGTTCTAACAGCAAAGCACCATCGATATTCCTATCGATAAGATGAGCGCGTGCGACACCTTGATCGCAGGCGCGGATGGCGGCCTGTAAACAGCGCTGGAGGTCGTCACTTAGTTTATGTTTTTTGGCCAGTAGTGTTTGGGCATCGTTGAGTGTGAGCTCACGAATCAGGCGGTTGCGATTATCGGTTACGCCTTTGTCATCGAGTAGATAGATCAGTTTGTCGGCCTTGAGTTGTGAGGCAACGCGGGTCGCAACTTCTTCTGCACGGAGATTAAATGTTTCCCCGGTTGGTGAATAACCGATGGGCGAGAGCAGGGCGATGGCATTGGAGTGCAGTACATTTTGTAGTGCCGTTGTATCGACCCGCCGAACTTCGCCTGTGTGCAGATAGTCCACACCTTCACGTACACCCAGTGGTTGGGCAGTGATGAAGTTGCCGGAGATGACGCGAATGCAGGCACCGGCCATGGGTGAGTTGCTCAGTCCCATTGAGAGCAGGGCTTCAATGTCCTGACGCACGCACCCGGCGGCTTCTTTAACGCAGAGTAAGGCTTCATCGTTGGTGATCCGCAGACCGTTGACATAATGTAGCTGGGCGTTGCGTTTTTTTAGACGGGTTTCGATCTGTGGGCGACAGCCATGAACCAGAACCAGTTTAACGCCGAGACTGTTAAGCAGGGCGAGATCATGTACCAGGGTTGCGAACTGGGCATCAGCCAGCATTTCACCACCAAAGGCAATAACGAAAGTCCGTCCACGAAAGGCATTGATATAGGGGGCGGAATCTCGAAACCAACGGACGAAGGTTTTGCTATCGGGAAGAGTGGGTTGTTTCATGGCATTGATTGCAAGCACTTAGCGGATTGAAAATAAAGGAGAATTCTCCCTGAAAACACAGCTGCAACGATACAAGAGATAGACAAAAAGATACAGAAAAACCGGTTCAATTGTCGTTGCCTAAAAGGGGTTATTCATTTTGCGCGTGATTAAACCCGGATAAATACTGATAGTACCCGACTAGAACAATCAGGTACAAGGGCTATACTGACGTTACTGCAAGTTATTTTATTGGCAAGGAGATAATGATATGACACTGAACATTGCGGGAAGAAGCGTTGAAACGAATTATCAGGGGTTTCTTTATAATATGGGGGACTGGAGTGAAGACTATGCAGTGAAAATTGCTGAGCAGGACAGGTTAGCCCTGTACAATGATCACTGGGAACTTATTTACTATTTTCGTGAGTGCTTCAAGGAAAATCAGGCGACTCCGACCATGCATCAGATAGTTCGTGATCTGGGTCGAAAAAATGTGCGCTTTCATGAACAGAAGGCTTATGAACAGCATATTTATAACCTGTTCAATAATGATCCTGTGCATGAGATTTGTAAACTCGCGGGTCTGCCTATGCCGCAGCCCGACGACTGAAAACAAAAAAGGGCGGATGTTTATCCACCCTTTCTACTTTGATAATCCAGCTTTAATCTCTA
>CAZIJT010000249.1:0-2603 GCA_964539595.1 uncultured Thiohalophilus sp.
GCGCACCCGGGTGACCGGAGTTGGCCTTCTGTACAGCATCCATACTCAATGCACGCACGGCATTAGCGAGTTGTTTACGAGATGACATAATATTCCCCTGTAAGTTTTAAATGCAAAAATCGAATAAATTATTCCATCCGGTTCTGTTTGGCGTTACTTCAACCCCGCGCGCTATCGTGCGCATTTATAACCAAATACCGAATAGTAAAAGCTGGAAACTGCCGGGAGTGCGCTGCCGCCTCACGTAAGAGTTGGCGCTGCCTGACATCCCGCATTATTTCCTGCCCGTCCCCCCAGATACGGAGCCGCGCATTTTCCCACTTTTTACGGGTCGTGGGCAAGGCCTAGAGCAGAATAAGCTTGCACTGATAAAGCTGGGCGTGGGGAGGGATAAACTATATTTATTAGCCCATTGAGGGGCGACGAGCAAAATAAGCGTCAATTTTTTTATCCATCCTTCCATTTAATCGAGCAGCCTATGCTCGGAATCTGCTGCCTCGGTCCCTGAGCGGTTTCTGCTACCTGACTCATCGCCGCAAATAGATCACGACGCGCATCTGTTGCCGCTGTTTCCTTGCGCGAGGCGTCCAGTCGGCCACGGTATTGCAGCTTAAGTTCGGCATTATAGCCAAAGAAATCCGGCGTACACACCGCACCATAGTCTTTCGCGACCTGCTGAGTTTCATCCCATAAATACGGGAAGGGGAAGGCAAACTCATCAGCAACCTGTTTCATATTTGCAAAAGAATCTTCCTTATATAAGGCAGGGTCATTGGACATAATGGCCACGCTGTTAATCCCCTGTGCTTTCAGTTCAGCACAGTCCCGCACCAGACGCTCACGAATGGCCTTGACGTAAGGGCAGTGATTACAGATGAACATCACCAGCAGGCCTTTTTCACCGGCGCACTCTGCCAGTGTCCAGCTCTTACCGTCTACACCCGCTAGCGCAAAATCCACTGCCGGTTTGTCAAATTCACAAATTGGCGTTTCCAGACTGACCATACATTTCTCCTGCTTTGATTATCCGCCACCTGCAAAGCCGCTCGCGAAAACAGCAAAAGTGTAACAAATAATTCTACCCAGCCGTTTATTATCATATTCAGGCTCTATTCAAAATATGAAAAAACCACTAAACTCCGGCCTCAAATAATTTTTATAACGAATTTTAAGGACTATTATATGGCTGGCGCGCACCTGTTTACCTCTGAATCCGTCTCCGAAGGACATCCTGACAAGGTTGCCGATCAAATTTCTGACTCCGTTCTTGATGCGATTCTGACACAGGATCCCAAAGCGCGAGTCGCCTGCGAAACCATGGTGACTACCGGCATGGTGGTGCTCTCGGGTGAAATCACCACCTCGGCCTGGGTAGACATGAACGAAGTTGTGCGCAACCGTATTAAGGAAATTGGCTACAACAGCTCCGAGATGGGCTTTGATTACGAGTCCTGCGCCATTCTCACTTCCATCGACAAACAATCCGTAGATATTGCCATGGGCGTGGATGATGACGTACACGAGCAGGGCGCAGGCGATCAGGGGCTGATGTTTGGTTACGCCAGTAACGAAACCGATGTACTCATGCCCGCGCCAATTACCTATGCGCATCGACTGGTGAAACGCCAGGCCGAAGTCCGCAAAAACGGCACCCTGCCCTGGTTGCGTCCTGATGCCAAAAGTCAGGTCACCTTCCGCTATGACGGCAGCACCATCAAGGGCATCGACGCCGTGGTGCTCTCAACCCAGCATAATCCAGAGATCGAACAAAAAGCACTGGTCGAAGCGGTGATGGATGAAATCATCAAGCCCGTACTGCCGGCAGAATGGTTGGATAAGGACACTAAATATTTTGTTAATCCCACTGGCCGTTTCGTCATTGGCGGCCCGGTCGGTGACTGTGGTCTCACCGGACGTAAAATTATTGTCGATACCTATGGCGGCATGGCGCGTCACGGCGGCGGTGCGTTCTCCGGCAAGGATCCGTCCAAAGTGGATCGTTCAGCCGCTTACGCCGGTCGCTATGTGGCCAAGAATATTGTTGCTGCCGGTCTGGCGGATCGCTGCGAAATCCAGATTTCCTATGCGATTGGCGTGGCCGAACCGACATCCATCAGCGTCGAAACTTTCGGTACTGGCAAGGTGGATGACAGCCGTATCGTCGAGCTGGTACGCGAGCACTTTGATTTACGCGCCGGTGGACTGGTTAAAATGCTGGATCTGCTGCGTCCCATCTACGCCGCCACTGCGGCCTATGGTCACTTTGGTCGTGAAGAAGCCGACTTTACCTGGGAGAAAACCGACAAGGCGGATGCCCTGCGCGATTCGGCTGGGATCTAAAAAATCTAACGCAATGACGCGAAGGCGCAGAGAACGCAAAGTTTTTAATATCTCATTTCCATACTCTGAATGCGGAAACGAGAAAATTTCATAAAAAATCTTTGCGTCTTTGCGTCTTTGCGTTGAAAATAGGAATTCCCGAGGAGCGTTGCAGCGGGTTAGGTTAAACATAACCTCACCCCCGTCAGGCTCGGGAATTCTAGTTTACAACAACGGCGCTCATCTTTTTTTATCTTACTTTAAGGAGAGATGATATGAATGCT
>CAZIJT010000250.1:0-2599 GCA_964539595.1 uncultured Thiohalophilus sp.
TTGATTCGTTTTTAGGTTCAGGCACAACAGCCGCAGTTGCACATAAAATGGGACGGCGCTATATCGGCATCGAAATGGGTGAGCACGCAATTACACATTGTCAGCCGCGACTAAAGAAAGTGATCGAAGGTGAGCAGGGTGGTATCTCCGAATCGGTCAACTGGCAAGGCGGTGGCGGTTTTCATTTTTACCAGCTAGGCGCAGCCATCTTCGATGAGTTTGGCGTTATCCGTCCGGATATTCGTTTTGACGAACTGGCGGCACATATCTGGTACATGGAAACGCGCACGCCTTTAATCAAAAAAACAAAAACAGCCATGCTGGGCACGCATAATGGTAAAGCTTATTATTTGTTGTATAACGGCATTCTGGGTGACAGAAAACCACAGGGCGGTAATGTGCTGACCAGCAAAATACTGGCAATGCTGCCGGAACATAACGGCGAAAAAGTCATTTATGGCGAGGCAACACGCCTGGGTGAGGCGCGGTTAAAAGCTGAAAACATAACCTTCAAACAAATGCCGTATGATGTAGGGACACATTAAATGTTTCATTTAAAACAATATCAGCTGGAAACTCTGTCCGTGCTCGGGAAATTTCTGGCAGATGCCCGCATCATGGGTGTCAGTGATGCTTTTGAAAAATCATTTACTGAGCAGAACAAAACGCCTTATCCTTATCGTCACTATAAGTTTGATGAAGTGCCTTATGTCTGTTTGCGACTGCCCACCGGTGGTGGTAAAACCGTGCTGGCATCACACGCGGTAAAAATAGCGACTGATACCTATCTTGAACAGGACTACCCCATCGTACTCTGGCTGGTGCCGACCAATACCATTCGCCAGCAAACACTGGAAGCGTTGAAGCAACCCGGTCACCCTTATCGCATCGAATTAGACCGTGCTTTTGATCGTCGCGTGAAAATACTTGATGTCGGTGATGTAACACAAATACGAAAACAGGATCTGGGTAGTACGACTATTGTGGTGGTTAGTACCATAGCCAATTTGCGGGTAGAAGATACCAGTAACCGCGCAGTGTATGCCTACCATGAAGATTTTGAGCCGCACTTTGCCGGCATCACCGATTATGCCAATAAACTGGAAAGGGTAAGCAAGGCAGATTTAAAAGAGAATGGTTTAAGTAAAGCTTCGCTGGGTAAAATAAAATTTTCTTTTGCTAATTTGCTGGCGATTAAGCAGCCGCTGGTGATTATGGATGAAGCGCACAATGCCAGAACGCCATTGACATTTGAAACCCTGAAACGTATTCACCCGAAATGCATTATTGAATTAACCGCCACGCCGGATACCTCGGACACTTCGGCATCCAATGTTTTATATCATGTCTCTGCTTCCGAATTAAAAGCCGAGCAGATGATCAAGCTGCCCATCATGCTGACCGAGCATGATGACTGGAAAGGGGCAGTGAGTGATGCCGTATTAACTCGAAATAAGCTGGCGACTGAAAGCCAGAAAGAAGCGCAATATATTCGTCCTATTGTGTTGTTTCAGGCCGACAAGAAAAACGGCGAAACGCCGTGGCAGGTACTTAAACAATATCTTATCGATGATTTAAAGATTGATGTAGATACCATTGCGGTCGCTACCGGTAACGTCCGTGAAATCGATGGCGTCGATTTGTTTAGTCGTGAATGCAAGATTGAATACATTATTACGGTTGAAGCATTAAAAGAAGGCTGGGATTGTTCGTTCGCTTATGTATTCTGTTCGGTGCGTGATGTGCAATCCAGCAAAGATGCTGAGCAGTTACTGGGGCGTGTGTTGCGCATGCCGTTTGCGCAAAGGCGGCAATCCGAGGCGTTAAACAGGGCTTATGCGCATTTGGCATCTCCCAGGTTTGCCGATGCTGCCAGACAATTGACCGACAAACTTATCAATATGGGTTTTGAGGCAATGGAGGTGCCCGCCAATATTCGCCGTGGTAATAATGCCGATTTATTTGGTGATGATGGTTTTACGCCGCAAAAAGTAGAAGAGCCTCCCCTTGAGTTTGATTTGCCGGGCAGGCCCGCCATTGCCAATGAAGAAGGTAAACTGCCGGGCAATGTGGTGATTAGTGAAAATGCGGATGGTTGCAAAGTGGTATTAACCGGCATGCTGGATGCGGAGTTGATAGATGAGCTTTTAAAGCCGCTAAAAGGAAAAACTAAAAAAGAAACGAAAGAAAAAATTATTCAGCACAATGAAAGAATTCATTCTGCTAAAAGTCCGTCTGACCGTGGCGAGCCATTTTCTGCGTTGCCACAGCTGTGCATCAATGATCAGGGCGAGCTTGATTTGCTGGAGCCGGAAAGTTTTTTGTATATAAAGGGTGACTGGTCGCCACTGGACTTTAAAATTGAACTGCCGGGCTTTTCCATCAGGCATACCGAGCATACCTTCGAAGTTGATATTGAAGACAAAAAAATTAATTATAAAATCGCGGATGAGACGGACGTTTATGACCTGGACCTGGTTGATACCGATGTTTCTGAAAGTGATTTTGTTCGCTGGCTGGATAGAGAGCTGCGTAATACGCATGTAAACCAGTCAACAATGCTGGCTTTTATTAGTCAGATGGTTTCATATTTAACGGG
>CAZIJT010000251.1:0-2586 GCA_964539595.1 uncultured Thiohalophilus sp.
CTGAGAATATTTAATATGATCTGCCGTAGCTTGAGGGTATCGGTTTCAATCTGCGGGATATTTTCCTGGCAGATAACATGGAGAGTATTACCGTTACTCCGCGCCATCGGCGTTACGGTGTTGATGACCTCCTCCAGGAACTCTGCCAGGATCATAGTCTGAATAGAAACCGTCATGGTGTTGGCGTGAATTTTAGACAAATCCAGAACGCTCTCGATAAGCTGTAACAGCTGATCTCCCGCTCCGAGAATCTTGCCTATATCCTGAATATAATCGTCGGCGAGCGCCTCCTCCCTCATTTGCTCTTGGAGTATTTCGCCATAGCCGATAATCGCATTCAGTGGTGTGCGCAGTTCATGGCTCATATTGGCCAGGAAGGCGCTTTTGGCTTTGCTGGCAGCTTCGGCCTTGTCTTTTGCGATGAGTAATTCCTGATTGGCCCTGGTTAATTCGATGGTTCTCTCTTCAACTCGCAGCTCTAGTTGTTCTTGTGCTTTTTCCAGTTCCAGAGTTAATAATTTGTGTTGGTTAATATTATACAGCAGGCCGGTCCCGCCTCCTTTGGGGTCGGGACGCCAGGATAACTCGAACCACATCTGGCTGCCGTCCTGGCGGCAAAAGCGAACCGCAGGATGTTTTCCTTGTGAGGGGATGCCTTGCAGTTCCTCAAGTATCTGTCCACGATCTTCCGGATAGATAAAGTCTGTCAATGGAGTATTGAGCAGGGTGTCGGTGGGATGGCCGAGGTGTTCGAACCAGGCACGATTGACATAGGTTAGGCGCAGTTGGTTATCAAGTTTGAAGACCACCTCCCGGAGCGCTTCTACCAATCCCCGGTGGCGTTGCTCAGAGCTGATCAGTTCCTCGGTCAGGCGTTGCTGAATCTGGAAATGAATTTGATCGCTGTGTTTGTCCATCTGGCTAGCTCGTCCTTGCAGTCAGCATAGTGACCGTAGTTACAGTCACTCCATATAAAGCGGGTTATAAAGAATCTGTGTTTATATCCAGTTTTTGTAATAATTCATGATGCGTCATGGTTTGGGCGTAAAGTGGGAAAATCTGTTCGCAATAAAAGGCCTGTTCGACCGGGCTGCGCCCCAAAGTACAGTCGCTGAGTATGGTCACCCGGTAGTCTAGGCTGTGAGCATGACGCCCGGTAGAGTCAACGCAAATCGAACTGATCGCACCAGCAATAACAATATCACTGATTTTCCATTGCTGAAACAAAGTTTCCAGCGCGGTGTTGGAAAAGGCATTCAAGCCGCGTTTTCCGGGAATGGTGGTAATTCGGTCAGCAAAAGCCTGGAGTTCGGGAATGGTTTTTACGCCGTTGCTGCCGACCTTAAAGGCTCCCAGTTCTTTGATGGTGTTTAAAATGCCGATGGGATTCACCAGCTCGTGATAATCGTCGGTGAAGACAATGGGTGTGTCTACCATGCGAACAGGGCTGAGTGCCAGGCGTTGTATCAGGTCCAACGTGTTGTTCAGCACCGTCTGGTGATGGGCAGATTCCTCGACGACATCGCGCAATATCCCCGTGGGGGAAAAATAATCATTTTGGTAACCGATTAACAACAGTACGGTTTGTGCTACATCCATTTTTGCCTCCTTAATGTAGTTGACTGTAACGGCTACAAGCAGCAACCGCAAGCATGCATACCCCCCTTAGGGATGGGCATGTAATAACTTCTCGATTTTACATATCATCTTCAGCCCGTCTTTGCTTAAAGCACCTGCTGTCGCCTAAATGCGCCTACTTTTGATGGTGGCACCCGTTCTTCAATCACAAAGCCTCGAAATAGAAGCACTATTTCTGCGGTTTTGCTCAATCAAAACGAACGAATACGCACTAAATCTGGGCGTCAAACAGGAAAGTTATTACGTGCTCATTCCTTAGCGGCAAAGCATGCGCGTCCCTTAGCGGCAATAAGAGGATAAACAGGTCGGGGTTGTTGCCGTCGCTTGTTCCTGAATCACGCTTGGCGAGGGCGCGTTTTCGCAATCCCCTGAAATGGATGTCGGTTGGCTTGCCTGGAGGTTGATGATGGAGGTGCCAGATGCAGCGAAGCTGTTTGCTTTGTGGAGAGACAATACTCCCTTATGCAGTAAATCTAACAAGATCTGTTGTTTGGTTATCTCAGCGGAATTGATGATGCTGACGTTCCGGGTAGCAATGGTTTGCAATGCCTGGAAGACGGTATCGTCTATCTGGTAGTGGGTATAGTAGGCGCTTGTGGGTGAGAATAGGGTAATGTCTGTGGTAAGGCCGCAGGCATCGGAGTCAACCCGAAAACGGATGTGGGGATTGATAGACAACTGTAAGGGCTGGGTCTCCGGCGCATTGAGGAGCTGTCGTTGGCGAAAATAATCGCCAACCTGAGTGTCAATCGGTTGGCTGGGGTTATGGATGGTCCGTGTGTAATACGACGATGGTTGTGTTTTGTCGGCGTGGCAATGAATAAGAATATAGCCGAAGTTGATGGCTATCGGCTGTGGCATTTGTTGGAGATTATCCAGCCAGTCCGCCAGTCCAGAATTATAGTCGTGAAAACGCTGGCCGAAGGCCTGATGCACATGCGGCACGGC
>CAZIJT010000252.1:0-2562 GCA_964539595.1 uncultured Thiohalophilus sp.
ACCTCAGTCTAATCGCTTAGATATCAATAGGATGGTTGATACGCTTACATTGTAAATAAGATCTTATCTATAACTGAAAACATATGACCATTTTCGCGACAAACCTGTTATTGGCGGTGGTATGGCTGAAGGACTGCAACGGGTCGAGAGCAGCGAGTCAATGTTTTATGCGTAATCATAGACACCCTCTTTTGGGGGCTGAAAAACACCCTTATTGTCAAACAAAGAGAGCGCTATTCAAATCCCCACAGTTCTTACCTTAAACTGACTGCATCACAACACCCCACGGTTTCCTCCCTCGAGTCTTGTCAAACACCTACCCATTAAGTCTGTGCGTACACAGATTGAGCTGTGGTTGTGGGCAGGTATTTGACAACCCTTAACTAAAGGGGAAATATGAAGTTTTTAACAAGCAATCGATTGCTATTTAATGATGCTCATTTATGAAAGTACTTTTATTAGCGCTCATCTGTTGAAACGTTGTAGTCAGTTGCTGGTACAGCACCTCATCTTCAAATTGTATTGGCCGTTTGGAGGCTGAAATCGTTGCGCCTTCACTGAGCATGTGAGAGAAGCTTTCGATAATCTGGTCAGTTCTGTCTGGCGTGCCGGCAAAAGATGACAGTGATACTACTGACAGGGTTGCAGCTACAAAAAAAGATATGATAGTTTTTTTCATCTGGTGTTCTCCATTAATTGTTTACGGTTGTGTTCGAGTGCTAGTGTTAAATTACACCCGTTAACTTCTCCATACTCTTTGCTAGAATTGTGCCAACTTCATATCTATTTGTTTTTATTGATAAAAAATATATGCTACACTCATGGAACGCAAAAAACCGTTCATAGTTAACGTGCATGAACGTTCAGACTGAACTATAAAAGAAGGCCTGCCGTGTTTACATTGACAATCCTGAGTACATTCCTGGATAGCCTGGAAGAAGGTGTTTTGTTTCTGGATCGAAGCAGACGAATTGTTGCTGTTAATGAAGCGGCAACCCGTATGTTAGGGCGGCATCAAGAGGTAATGCTAGATCATCTTTGCCCGAGTATCTTTGCTGAAACCAGTTGCGCGAAGGCATGTGATAAACGTGGCTACTGCACCTTGACACCGAACGAGGGAGCGACCAGGAAGATTCAGGATATTGATCTACAGCTGCCAGATGGGCTTTCGGTATATTTACGTATGTGGGCATTATTGTTACCACAGAATGAGGATGAACTCTATTGCGCCATCATCCTGCGTGATCGTTCACGCGAAGTTGAACTGGAAGATGAAGTGCGTGAACGGATGCAGCTGGGTGGTATGGTCGGTCATAGCCAGGCAATTCAGGCGTTGTATGAAAAAATTCTTCGAGCGGCAGTAAGTGACGCTACTGTGCTTGTTATGGGGGAAAGTGGTACCGGCAAAGAACTGGTGGCACATGCGCTGCATGATAACTCCAGTCGCAGCAAAGGTCCTTACATCGCTATACACTGCGCTGCGCTGCCTGAGAATCTGCTGGAATCGGAATTATTCGGGCATGCACGCGGGGCTTTTACGGGAGCTTCTGCTGCGCGCGCTGGACGTTTTGAGGCGGCAAGCGGGGGGACGCTGCTACTGGATGAAGTTGGTGAAATTCCTCACAGCATTCAGGTTAAGTTACTCCGAGTATTGCAGGAGCGTGAGATTGTAAGGCTGGGCGAGAATCATGCACGACCAGTGGACGTACGCATAATTGCAGCAACCCACCGTGATCTTGGAGCGATGGTGCAGAATGGTGAATTCCGAGAAGATCTTTATTACCGTCTATGTGTACTACCGCTTGAGGTGCCTGCACTACGTGATCGTTGGGAAGATATAACTATACTCGCTAACAAGCTTTTAGCCGATATGGTAAAGCAGTACAAGCGTGAGCACATGCAATTATCGCCGGAGACCCTGCGTATCTTTGAGGCATATGATTGGCCTGGTAATGTCCGACAGCTTGCTAATGCAATTGAATATGCAATAGTACATTGCGATGACACTGTGATTCAGCCCCAGCATTTGCCTCGTGATATACACATCAATGACAACTTGAGATCGATGGATGAGCTTGAAACAGATGCACCATTAACGAAGATAACTCACTACTACAAACCGGACCTGCGCAACGAAAATGAAATGAAATTGATACAACGGGTATTGCAGGAAACTGGGGGCAACAAGGCTGAAGCAGCACGCCGCCTTGGTATGTCGCGTACTACTTTGTGGAAGAAGCTAAAAAAATAAGCCATTGTTACCCGTTTAGTGGTTCGCTCCAAGTCAGTTCATTAGTGGTAATAATTCCTGCTGTATTGATCCAGTCAAAATTCTTGCGTGTCATACATTTTAGGGCATCGGGTCGAACCTACGCATTTCTCTGCGATACAAAGGTGTTTTCAGCATGACACTGTAGCTTGGCTTTGGGTTGGAGGCTGACGGGCATACAGCAAGCTTTTAATCATCCGGCCAGGCGGGCGAGCAGGAAAATAATCACTAGCACACCAAGCGCCCAGGTATGGATGGGCGCACCAGCGGCCATAAATTTGCTGTAGCCATCG
>CAZIJT010000253.1:0-2509 GCA_964539595.1 uncultured Thiohalophilus sp.
GCTTGCGACTAGTTTAATCTCTACGGGTTAAATTCCCCGCTGCTTGCAGCGAAGCGACATCGTAGGTGCGGCTTCAGCCGAATCTACCACTCATCCCCCGTCAGCTTGCTGCGGGGAAGTTTATTGACCAGGTTTCCAGTAGAATATAATGATAGCGCTGTTTGACATGGGTAATAGCCGGATTAAATGGGCGTGGCTCGATCAGACGCTGGGTCAGGATCAGATTTGTCTGAAAGACACGGGCAGCGCAAGCTACCGTGAATCCTCGCTAAACCAGCTCGGCGCGCTGAACTGGTCGGGCTGGCCACACCCCGAGCAAATTATTATTTCCTCGGTGGCCTCCGAGGAACACAGTCAACAATTGCAGAACTGGTGCGTTCAACATTGGCAAGTAAAGCCTACGTGTGTGAGTGCAGTTGCCAGCCAGTGCGGGGTCAGGAATGCCTATGTTGTGGTGGATGAACTTGGCTGTGATCGCTGGGTGGCCATGCTGGGTGCGCATTACTTGTTTCACACGGATATGTGCATCATCGATTGTGGAACGGCGATGACGGTTGATTTTCTGGATGCGAGTGGTCAGCATCTGGGGGGCTATATCATCCCCGGACAGTCAGTGATGCAACAGAGTCTTGTGCATGCAACGGATGCTATTACGTCAGGATTAGGGCAACACGGTGTTGGCGATAGTGTGGAGCCGGGACGTTCCACGCGTGAGTGTATTGAACGCGGCGTTATCATGGCGGCTGTAGGGCTGATTGAAAAAAGCATTAAAGAAATGCAAAGCCGAACAGGTAAATCGTTTTCCGCGCTGTTCACCGGGGGTAATGCAGAAGCGTTATTCGCCTGCTTTAATCAGCCGACCTTGCATGAGCCGAACCTGGTGTTGGTGGGGCTGGCACAGATCGCAATGAATGAGCGTAAAGCAAATTTAACCAAGTAGAGAAAATTGAATACATGAAGTGGATTGTTTATTTGTTGTTGCTGGCTAACATTAGTTTTTTTGCCTGGCATTACCAGTCAGTTGGTCGGGATGAACGGCGAACTGAGGCTGAGCAGCAGAGCCGGTCGGAGGCGACGGTCAGGCTGGTGATGTTAAAAGAAGCGAAAACTGAGGCAGAGGTAAGCGTGCAATTAGCGCAATGCCGTAGTCTGGGGCCGTTTAAAAAACGTAAACAGGCAGAACAGGTTGAAAGCCTGCTTCAGGAACAGGGTGAGGTGTTGAGCCTGCGCGTTAGCAGTGATGCCAGGCGAAAAGGCTACTGGGTCTACTTGTCCCCCCTTAGCAGTCATGATGCGGCCAGGAAAAAGGCGCGGAAACTGAAGAAAAAACATCACATCAAGGATATTTTTATCGTTGGCACCGGGGAGAAAAAGAACGGCATTTCGCTGGGAGTTTTTTCCAGGTTTGAGCTGGCTTACCGTCGTCAAAGCGAAATTCGCAAGCTCGGGTTTGATGCCCAGCTAAGCGATGTAAAGCTACCCACAAAAGAATTCTGGCTGGACTGGCCAATGGCATCGGCTGCCGAACTTTCGAGTGCGCAACTGGGCGCCGTTAAGAAAATCAATGATTCTGTTAGCGTGGTTCAATTAGTTTGCCCGCCGTGAACGAGCCATTTCAGCGATCGCCCTTAAAGAATAAAAAGAAAATTGCAGTAGACACAAGTTATCTATTAGAATGCCCGCCTGATTCGGCGTATGCAGCGCTGAGTTCTGTAATTTAGCCGGCATAGCTCAGCTGGTAGAGCAACTGACTTGTAATCAGTAGGTCCCGAGTTCGACTCTTGGTGCCGGCACCAACCCTGACCCGGAGTGATCTACTCCGGGTTTTTTATTCTCTGCCGCCAATTTTGGCGCAGGTTACGGAAAAGATTGAAATTTGCATCGGATTTTTGTTGACAGCCGGGGGCTGCTCAACGAGAATACGCAGCTTCGTTTTGTACGGAGGGGTTCCCGAGTGGCCAAAGGGATCAGACTGTAAATCTGACGGCTCCGCCTTCGGTGGTTCGAATCCACCCCCCTCCACCAAATTGCAAGTGGCTGGTTGCTAGTGGTAAGGAACTAGGCCAATTTAGATTGAGCGTTGAGGCCTAAGATGCGTACTCAGTAGCGGGCAGATATTAGGCCGATTACGCGGGTGTAGTTTAATGGTAGAACTTCAGCCTTCCAAGCTGACTACGTGGGTTCGATTCCCATCACCCGCTCCAAGTTATTGGGTAGCTGGTGGCTGGTGGCGGGGAGCTGGGTTTTACCAGCCACTAGCTAGCAGCTACCAGCCACCAACTGAATTGGCCCATATAGCTCAGCGGTAGAGCACTCCCTTGGTAAGGGAGAGGTCCCCAGTTCAATTCTGGGTATGGGCTCCAGTAGTATATAGAGGACACACCGGTGTTTTCTGTTAGATGAAATTTGTAGTTTAACTTTAATATATTTTAACTTTTGCGTAGAGAGGCCAAAACGGTGTCCAAGGAAAAATTTGAACGAACAAAGCCCCATGTAAACGTAGGCACGA
>CAZIJT010000254.1:0-2495 GCA_964539595.1 uncultured Thiohalophilus sp.
GGGTGGCGGCTATTGCACTGCAAAGCCTGGGACAGGCGAAGCTGGATTTCGAACAAATTCTCGTAGCCTGCTTCGGTGAAAATGATGTGCAGATATATCAGAATGTCGCCAGAAAAATGGGGCTGTTTACAGAATAAACTACCTTGCCGCAAGCGGGGGAGGGTCGCGGTAGGTTTGCCTTTTACTCTACAGGAACCATGAGGTGCATCTATGCGGCTGAAGTCGCATCTCCGTGGATACTTTACGCAAGCAGCGGTGAATTAAACCCATGAAATTAAATCATGCCAGTTACCGGAGCTGAGGAATATTTTCTGCTGGTCACCGCCGCTTTTTGGGAGTAGATTTATATTATCCAGGCTTTATTTTGAAAGGAGTATAACGATGAAACAACATGACTTTGAATGGACATCGCAAACTTTCGAATATGCAGATAACGGCATTACCGATGCTGAGCGAATAGTAATGAAAGCATTAGGCGTTGCGTATAAGCATTTTCTGGTTCCGATGTCGGATTATGACCTTGCAGGTTGGTATAAATTTGATAACTACAGGCATCACCTTGCCGAGCTGGAAGAGGATGATGGTGATGAGTTTTGGATAAAACCATGGCTGGTTGGGCAATGGCTGGGTGATAAAGAGTGTATTTTCCAGTTTGAACCTGAGGAGCTGATGGAAGAAGTCTTCAAAGAGATCAATTTACCGCATCAGCGTAAAAGAGGCGGTATTTTCGGTATCTATATGACTGCCGCAAGCAAGACTGAAAATTGGGATGCGGTCTTTTCGTTCAGACTGGAAGATAAATCGGGTAGCGACAAAATACATGATTTGCCAGTGTGGGAAGCCACTTGCTGTGGCATAAATGGGGAGCGCGAGAAGCTGGAAAAATGGCTGGATTGGGCTTATGCGCAATCAGCCTGATACATAGCGCTTCACTGTCAGGGAAATAACTTGTCAGGATTAAGAATATTATTCGGATCAAAGTTGTTTTTTATTTTTCGCATGAGTTGCAGACTGGCGGCATCAAGTTCCCGATCTATAAAAGCCTGCTTGCTGATGCCGACACCATGTTCACCGGATAGACTGCCTTTGAGTTGCAGGGTTAAGTCGAACACCTGTTCCAGACAGGTGTCGATATTTTTTGCCTGTGCCGGGTTATCGGGATCATAGAGCAGGTTGACGTGAATATTGCCATTACCGGCATGGCCAAAGTTAACAATGGGGATGGCGTGTTTTTTTGAGAGTTTTTCAAGTCCGTGAATCAGTGCCGGAATATTGGAAACCGGGACGACGATATCTTCGTTAATTTTATTAGGTGCGATAGTACGTAGTGCAGGGGAGAGAGCTTTACGTGAGTTCCATAATGCGCTGGCCTCCTCAGCTGTCTTTGCCGCAGTGAGCGAGAGCAGGCCGTTATTCGTTGCCACCTGCGTTATTTTTTCAACATCGGTATCAAGATGTAATTGCGCACCGTCCAGCTCGATCATGAGCATGGCTCCGGCCTTGTCGGGAAATTTTATATCGGAGCTTTGTCGGATCAGATCAATTCCGATGCCATCGATAAACTCTAATGCGCAGGGAATGATCGGCTGTTTCATAATATCCGCTACCGCGCGGGTTGCTGATTCAATATCAGCATAGATGGCTTGCAGGATGCGTGTGTCCTCGGCGAGCGGGGAAAGCTTGAGGGTGGCTTCGGTGATAACCGCCAGCGTACCTTCCGAGCCAATTAACAAACGAGTGAGATCAAAACCGACCACGCCCTTGGTAGTAAATACGCCGGTGCGAATCGATTCGCCATTGCCGGTGACGGCACGCAGACCGAGCACATTTTCTCGTGGGGTGCCGTATTTTACCGCGCGAGGTCCGGCAGAATTATAAGCCAGGTTGCCACCGATGGAACAATACGCTGCGCTACTGGGATCGGGCGGCCAGAAGTAACCCTGTTCGGCCACGATGTTTTGCACCGCCTGATTAGTCAGTCCCGGTTGTACCGTGATGTAGCGATCATCAGGGTTAAACTCGATTACCTTTTGCATTTGTTCGGTAGAGAGTACCAGTCCACCGCGCAGCGGCACACTGGCACCGGTGGTGCCGGTACCTCGGCCACGCGGGGTTAACGGCACCTGATACTGATTACAAAGTTGGACGATGGCCAGTACCTGTTCATGATCCGTAGGGAAGACGACCGCATCAGGGGTAACCTGGATGCGGCTGTTGTCATAACCATAGGCGACACAGTCTGCTTTTTCGGTGAGTCGTTGCTCGGGCGCAAGCAGCTTGCTAAGGGCGGTAACAAATTCTGGATTTAGAGGGTTTGTTTGGGACATGAGACTGGCAACCGATTTTCAACGCAAAGACGCGAAGACGCAAAGATTTTTAATACGGAAATTTGTTTTTGAGTTGCGCTTTGTTTCAGCAATGCCCCTCATTAAAACTCTTTGCGTTCTTCGTGTCTTTGCGTCTTTGCGTTGAAAAAACATCAGCGGTTAATGCGT
>CAZIJT010000255.1:0-2453 GCA_964539595.1 uncultured Thiohalophilus sp.
GGTACGGCTGAAGCCGAACCTACATATCGCAGATACCCCGTCCGCTTGCGGCGGGGTCATTTATTTACTCTTGCGTTTTTGCATCTTTGCGTTGAGATGTTATCTGTTTCAACTGCCGCCCTCTAAGCCTTGCATAAGTAATTGCCGCGATATAAAAAATCACGCTGAATAAAATTTCCAGCAGGGCATAAAGACGTTCATCCGGATTCACCCAGGCTTCCTGCACGCCGTGGGCGAAATAAAGCATGATCAGAAAGCTGGCCCAGGCATGGGTATAGGGCTTGCCGTGCAACAGGCCGCGCAGGGGAAATAGCAACGGCCCGACCATGATGACCAAGACCAGTGCGACTGGAAAATAGTGCGATGGTGCGAGCAGGGTATTCCATAGCATCAATAATATAAACAGCGCAAACCAGGCGGCCAGACTGGTGATCCGGCTGAGCTTGATCAGGTTCACGCTAACGGCTGCCGGTTGAGATCAGACCCGCATCCAGTTGGGCTTTGGCAATCTGAGCCAGGCGTTTGCCCTGTGCCTGACAGAGGCGGATTTCTTCGTCACTCAGTGGCAGCTTGTTTTCCTTACCGGCAAGGTGACTGGCTCCATAGGGGGTACCGCCGGTGGTGGTTTTCAGTAGGTCAGTTTCAGAATAGGGAATGCCGCTCAGTAGCATGCCGTGGTGCAGCAGCGGCAGCATCATCGATAGCAGGGTGGTTTCCTGGCCACCATGCAGACTGGAAGTGGAAGTGAACACGGCAGCGGGCTTACCAGCCAGTCCGCCCTGTAACCAGAGCGGACTGGTTGAGTCGATAAAATATTTCAGCGCCGCGGCCATATTGCCAAAACGGGTGGGACTGCCGAGGGCGAGACCGGCACAGTCGAGCAGATCGTTGGCTTGTGCATAGGGTGGGCCACTATCAGGGATGCTGTCATCGACGGCTTCACAGCGAGTGGAAATTTCAGCTACGGTGCGAATGCGTGCGCTAAAGCCGGTCACCCCTTCGATGCCTCGGGCAATCTGTTGCGCCATGGCCGCAGTAGCGCCATGACGACTGTAATATAAAACCAGTATTTCATTCATTTGCGTATTCTACCGTCTTTTCTTGACAGCCTATAGGGCGGGTGATAGTTTTCTCCAACACTTTTCACGACCGAGCGCACTTCCAGACGTATGCACCACCAGACCGATTCTGTCGTTAGATTTCTTTTTAGTTTCCTTTTCCTGTTGCTCATCAGCGGTTGTGCTGCGATGACGGCACCTGTGCAGGAAATGAGCAATGCCCGCCAGACAATTCAGGCGGCGCGGGATGCGAATGCTGAAATTCACGCACCTGAGATGCTCTCCCAGGCAGAAGAATTATTGCAGCAAGCGAGTCAACAATTAGAGGCTGGGGACTATATTTCGGCGCGCGATCTAGCCTTGAAAGCGAAGCAACAGGGTATCCAGGCACGCGAAAATGCGTTGCAGAAAAAGCAGAACGAATAGGCAGAAATTGCTTGAAATACTTGCGTTTATGCGCGGAATGAGTAAACTTTCTTTAAATTCTGCTAATATTTAATTTCGATAGACCGTTAACAGTTTCAGATACGATTCTTGTTTATATTTTTACTCGGATAGACCGGGATTCAGACAGGAATAAGTTGGGCATTCAAGCATTCACATTTTTAAATAATCTCTAAATTGGAGTCGATAACATGAAGATATTCCACTCGCTTAAATTAGCCATGCTGCTGGTGCTGACAATCGGCCTTGCCGTGGGTTGTGCGAGCACCACAGAGGAAGTCGGGCAGGACGATGCTGCTGCTGCGATTGCTGCTGCAAAGAAAGCAAATGATAAGGCTAAAGCTGAAGAATATGAATGGCGTGACACTGGTAAGTTGATCAAGCAGGCCGAAAAGGCAATGGCTGATGGCAAGTATGACGAAGCGATTAAGCTGGCTAACAAGGCGCGTCGTCAGGCTGAGAATGCGGTAAAACAGAAATACAGTGAGCTGGACAGAGTGGGCGCAGCAACCGCGACAGCGGCGGCCAATGATTCTTCGGGCGCGATGGTAGCCGGTGGCAGTGGTCAGAAATATGAAGTCATGCGTGGCGATAATCTGTGGGACATCTCGGCAAAACCCAGTGTTTATGATAACCCTTATGAATGGCCGCTGATTTACAAGAACAACAGCGATCAAATCAATGACGCGGATCTAATTCATCCTGGTCAGATGCTGGATATTGAAGGCAATCCTTCCTCAGCGGCGGTTGATGCCGCAGTTAGCCATGCCAAATCGCGTGGCAGCTGGAGTCTGGGTGCAGTTGAAGGTTCCGATACGGCGTATCTTGCCCAGTAAGCTGAGCAACGACAGCTTGTATCTAAAGGGTCCTTACGGGCCCTTTTTTATTGAGCCTTGATTATTTCTGCCGTATCTCTGTGGGTTTAATTCCCCGCCACTTGCGGTGAAAATC
>CAZIJT010000256.1:0-2450 GCA_964539595.1 uncultured Thiohalophilus sp.
ACAGCCATCAGATCGTCAAGGTTCTCGATCGGGTAGACTGGTTTGCCTGGCAAGGTTGATTCATCGGCGACGAACACCTCGAGTGAATTCCGTATATCATTTAATCCCCAGGCCATGGGTTGTTTTGGGCGCGTTGCTATAAGTGAGGCCAACAGTTCTATTTTCCTGGTCGAAAATTTGCCAGGCCAGGTAGGATGCTGTGGCATCAGGGTAGTAGCGCCTCCTTCTATGATCCTGGCGCTGATCTGCTTCTGGCTGAGTTTGGTCTGTTCACTGTTCAATGCTGGCCCGATATATCCGCCACGATCCGCCCCGTGACACACCGCGCAATTATCAGCATACAGCCGCTCGGCCTCATCGAAATTTTCAGCCCAGGAAACAGACACTATTCCCAGCAATGAGGTGATCCAGAGAATGAACACAATGACATACTTTGAGTAATTCATCGGTATATACTCCTGCAGGTAAACTGGCTAGATCATAAACTCCACAGCAAGATAGAAATAGATACGATGCCATGATTTGTTTCACACCAAAATACGGAGTCCGAGAGTCACAGTTTCAAGGAAGCTCCGAGTTAATTATGACCTTATCATTCCGGCGCGACCAAACAAAGTGAGGAAATGCGCCCTAATACGGGCATTTCACCCTTGGGGTAAATGCCAAAATCCAGCAAGTCATTGATGCGTAACACATGGATTCCGGATCTCCGCTTAACTATTACCGGATGATTGCTCAGCCTGTTTTCGCCGGCGTTCAACTTCTTCTGCTTTTTTGACCTGGCCCAGCTCCCGGTAGGCTCTGGCCTGTAACTCATAGGCATCATTTACCACCGGTGTGCCTTTGTAGAACTCGACTATATATTCAGTACGTCGAATCACTTCCCTGTACCGTCCTTTCACCAGATCATAGCGGGCAATAAAGAGTTCATAGGCGGCAAGGTTGGTGCGAATATTCTTCATGAAATTCAGCGCCTGCGCAGAATAATTACTTTTTGGATAGCGTGTAATCAGATCAATGAAGTAGCTATAAGCCAGACGCAGCTTCTCCGGATAAGGCGCATTGTCAGAGATATTACTAACAGCCTGGGTGAATTCCCGTTTGCCCTGCGCCTTGGTCGCCAGCGCACGCAAATAAAGCACATAATCAAAGTGAGGATAGGTGGGATAATTGCGGATAAAGGATTCTATCTGCTCGATACTGGCGTTAAATTGCTGATCCTTGTAATAGGCATAAGCCAGCGCCAGTTCCGCCTGCATCTGTTCCTCATCTGTTGACGCCATATCTCTCAGCTGCCTGAACTGCTCGATATCAACCGCCGCAGCCTCCGCTCCGGCATTTTTCATGAGTTGCTTATATTTTATTTTGAACAAACTGCTGTCGGCAGGAATGGTTGTGCAGGCGGACAGGCTCAGTGCGAGTAACAAAAACAGGATAAACTTATTCATAGGTTTCCATAATATATTGAAATAATGACCATTTTTTTACTTGCCGTGCCCTGCGGCAGCATTTTCAGGATCAATATAATACGCCATCCATGCAACAGTTGCTAAGCAAAAGCCACACCGTTACAGGCTAATTCTGGCAGTATTTTGATAAAAATGCATGCATGCTCACAGTTTTTATGGCTTGCCTCAAATTTTCTAAAGTTGCCATTTTACGCGCCGATAGCGATAGAGACAAAGATACCCGCCTTAATAATTCCGGCTACCAACAAACTGGAGACAAACATGGAAAATACCTCATATGGCCGCCCGATTGGTTCACATCTCGGCAAACCTATATATGAATCTATTGAAAGCGATGGGCACCGCTATGTGTATGATCGGCTTGCCGAGTGTGATACTGAAGGCTGCCCCCTGAACCAGCTACATAAAAACGAGTTGCTAATTAATCCTGGTATCATTTATCGGCAGGAGTGAATGTGGCTTTTGCATGAGATTCATGCCGAAAGCTCGGAACCGGATCTTTAGCAAAAAGGGTACATTTATCATCAGGGTTTTGCCCGATTAAAGGGATTCTTCGGATCAAGTCTGGTATTGGAAATTTGGAAAAACCGGCCACGCTGACAACTTTGTTTAGCGACATCCAGCTTTAAAAAGCCTGGTAAAATCAGCCGCTGCAACAGGTTTCCGTTATCATCCCCTAGGGTAACCCCTTAGATACACACTACTCTCAATCCTGCATCATAGATGCAGACAAAATAACAATAAAGATATGGTTTATTTTCACACAAAATATAAATACGATGCGACTTTGAACAAGCCCTGATAACCGTCTATAAAATTAAAAGAACTTTATTCAGCTTAAATTTAAAGGAGAACATAGATGGAACGACGCTGGAATGAACGCAAACAAGTTCAGCTCAATGCCCTGATAAATTCACCCGAAACCCTGATCAGCGGCAAGACCGATAACATCGGCATGGGCGGAATGTATCTTAAAATTGC
>CAZIJT010000257.1:0-2433 GCA_964539595.1 uncultured Thiohalophilus sp.
TTATGAGGATTATTATAATGAGAGGGCTCAATCGCTTTTTCAAAATAGCCATTTTATATTTTTGCGTTTGTCTTTCTTCGTTTTCTGCTCCAGAAAATATTATCAAGGTATCACCGAATTGTTCATTTGCTAATGCAATTCAGTCAGCAAATACCGACACAGCTGTTGGCGGTTGCAACGCCGGTTCAGACGTGGATACAATTGTACTTGAACCGTTACGTGAATATCAGCTCACGGAAGTAACGAAAATATTGTCAAGACAATTTCCTAAACTTGGCGGTTCATTTTATTTTTCAGTGAATAGCAGAATAATACTTGCAGGAAACAATTCAACTTTGATTGGCACTTTCCAGCAAGATAATTCTGATGAAAACAGCAACGTCATTTCAAGCGATATCGCTATATTTCTTGTTGAAGAGGCTGGAAATCTGGATATTTTCAATCTGACGATCAAAAACGGGGCAAGTATTGGTCCTTTGGTTCGCACTATTGGCGGTAGTACACCTCTCACTGATCGCGTAAAAGGCGCTGCAATTACAAATTTGGGTCAATTAACACTGACCAATGTTGTATTTACAGAGAACAAACAAATTAGACGGTTTTCTCCAAATGACACCTTCGGCCCATCCGCTGTTCTAGCGAACCATGGGACAGCACTGATTAATGAAAGCACCATTAGTAACAATGAAAATGCTGGCATCTACACGAACGATTCAGCGAAAACCACAGTTAAACGGAGCACAATTGTTAGTAACACTAACGCTGGTATTATCAACCGTGGACACACTGAAGTATTCAATAGCACCATTACTGGTAACACTGGAGCTCAGATAGACTTGAATGCTGGTACGATGATTTTAAGCAACGATACAATCATTCCCGCGATGAACAATGAACAGCTGGTCGGAGACGACAGTTTTCTATTTCAGTTTGCGATTGATTTTGGTTCTGAAGCTGAAGAAATTCGTCTGGCAAATACTGTTCTTGCCAACAGCAGTAATCAACACCTTTGCAACGCACCGCTTAAAAGCATCAGCAACCTACTCATTGATGAAGGGCACAACTGGTTTGAAGACGCCAGTTGCAATAGCGTGGCACAAGGCAATCCACTGCTTGCGCCACTGGCTGGCAATGGCGGGTTTTCACAAACTTATGCCTTATTAGCTGATTCAGCATTAATCGATGCTGGTGATGATCAGGTTTGTTTATCTGGTCGAGACCAGCGGGGCGAACCTCGTCCAAGAGGTAACGCGTGTGACATTGGCGCGTTTGAGTTTCAGACGCCTCCGACTGGCATTGCTTTTCAGAAAACTCTTGATATTAATCACCAGTGGCAAACATTTTTTACTTCTTCATGTTACGTGAGGACGCCCAAGGAGTCTGGTGTTTTACTTTACGGGCACAGTCCAGCCGGCTTTCAGGGAAGCCAACCCGGTGTCATTCGAATCAGGCAAATGTTCCGTATTGATTTCACGCCTTGCGGAGGAAGCACTTCAATTTCGGCACGCTTTCAGGAATTCACCTATCTGGATCAAATTCATATCAATGAACAAGCCGACATCTTGGCATTTTATCCCGGGGTTGTCAGCCAAAATGATGGCACTGTTTTTGAGTCAGGCAGCTTTGATCTTACTGGAAACAATCGCTGGAAAACAATCACGTTTCCTCAGGCGTTCCAGGTCACACCGCATGTTTTCATCTTTGGCCAGACCAACAATGGTGCGCAGCCACCTGTTCTGCGAGTGCGCAATGTGACGTCAGCTGGTTTTGAAATTGCCATTCAGGAGGAAGAGCAGCTGATGCCGAGTGGTCACGTTCCGGAAGCAATTGCCTATTTGGCAATTGAGAATCCAAACCAACATGGCAGTATCCCGATTAATGGCGAGCTAGTTGACTTTGAAATTCGGCAGATTACGGTTAATCACAACTGGACTGATGTGTTCGACAGGCAGATCAAGCTCCAGGAAGAGCAATCCAGCGACCTTGAACTATTTCACGTTAAAGAACAGGTTGATGTCTTGAGACTGGGTAGCCAGATACTTACCCAGATTGTTACGTTCAACGGCAGTGATCCGGCAACGATTCGTATTCGCTGAAAATGCAGGTCAGTAAATACTACTCATGCTTTCATCATGTCCTGAAAAGTGGGGAGCTTCATAGATGTGATTGGAGTCACATTTTTCCCTTATTTGAGACGAATAATTGTGATCTTAAACGGGAATAAGGTGGTTTATCACATGCCAACAACACGCCTGTTGTTAGATCGATTACACACCGACATCGCATTGAGACGCCTGTGCGGATGGGAACGTGTCAGCGATATTCCGAAGGAATGGACGTTTTCACGCGCATTTGCCGAATTCTCTGAATCGCAATTACCGGAACGTATCCATGAGGCGTTGATCAAAAAACATTATCGTGGTGAAATCGTCG
>CAZIJT010000258.1:0-2421 GCA_964539595.1 uncultured Thiohalophilus sp.
CGTTTGCGGCAATAGGCATCCAGCTCTTTGTAACTACGGAAATAAAACTCGAAACTTTTTTCTGCAGGTTCGTCAAACTCACAGTAATCGTTGCTGTAATCACGGCACAGCTGTGGCCGGGTTGCATAAATTCCACAGCGCCCGTCATCCTGTAAAAATTGACAAAGACTCATCAGCAATAGAAACCAGCCATCTTCGTCCTTGTAGGCCTGCACATTTTTATGCGCCAGTTGCCAGATGAGGTGATCAAAGTCAGCAATAGAACGCGGGGTATCAATCGCCTGAGTAATATAATTACAACATTTGTCACCGGGACAACGACTACACTTGTCCAATGCCGTTGATATCACAGGCTTGATCGATTTTACGGGTGACATTTGTTACGCTCGGTACGATAATCAGCAATAAGATTATACCAGCCCCTGTGGCTCAGGACAGCGGAAATATGCCAAACACCAGCCCCATTTTTTCTGCAAAATCATCCCTCAAAGGCAATCCGGAATTCGGTCAGGCCATCGTCCGCATGCTGATCTGGGTTACAGCGACAACGCTGGTCTTCGTCGGCGCCTATATTGGTCACTACCCCAGCAACTATCTGGGCTATTCGCTGTTTACCGGCATCTTTCTTGCGGCTAGTCTTTTTATTATTTACTCTATCATCAAAACGCCACGTTCTCGCTGGCGTGTGTATGCCACCATTCCCTTCGATGTCGCCTCGATCAGTGCGGTCATGTTGCTCACTGAAAGCGGGCCATTCGGCCCCTGGTTCCTGTTCTTTCCCTGGCTGTATATTGGCTATGGCGTCCGCTATGGGCGGGTTGAACTTTTTTCCACCGCTATCGTCAGTTTTTTTGCCTTCATTTTCATCGTTTTCTATACCGGCCGCTGGCATGAGCACACTATCGACACCATCGCCTACTCCATTTTTATGCTGACCCTGCCCTTTTATCTCAACACCATGATCAGCCGGATCAAGAAAGCGCAACGGGAAGCTGATTACGCTAACCAGGCCAAAAGCGAATTTCTCGCCACCATGAGCCACGAAATCCGCACGCCCATGACCGGCATTCTTGGAATGACGGAATTACTGGAAGGAACAAAACTGGACGAAACCCAGAAAGACTATGTGGAGGGGCTGAAAGAGTCTTCCGTAACCATGCACTCACTGATCAACGATGTGCTGGATATGTCGAAAATAGAAGCGGGCAAATACCAGCTTGATCATTCTGCTTTCAATCTGGAGAGAGTAGTAAAAGGTGTGGTTAATATCTTTCTGCCCCAGGCTGATAAGAAGGGCATCCGGCTTGAATACCAGCTGCAGGCGGGCCTGCCGGAAATGGTGGTCGGCGATCACAACCGCCTGCGCCAGATCCTGCTGAACCTGGTCAGCAATGCGGTCAAATACACCGACGAGGGATATGTCAGGCTTACCGTGCGCACAGTCGATGATAACAGCGGCCATCTCAATTCCCTGCGCTTTGAAATTAAGGATACCGGCATCGGCATTGAAAAAACCCAGTTACAGCATATTTTCGAGCCCTTTTATCAATGTCATACCAACCCGGCCGAGCAGCGCCACGGCACCGGTCTGGGCACCACCATTTCCTCCAAACTGGTCAATGCCATGTACGGGACTATCGGCGCCAGCAGTGAGCGAGGCAAAGGCAGTACTTTCTGGTTTGAACTGCCCCTGCCCGCAGCTGATAACCCTGCGCATACGCAGGTCTCATCCGGGGCGGATGACCGACCTTCATGTGGATTAAAGTTGCATGTGCTACTTGCCGAAGATACTCCCATCGTTGCCAAGGTAATCAGCACCTTTCTTAAACAGGAAGGTTATCGCGTTACCCATGTCGATAACGGAAAAAAAGCGCTGGACGCGCTGAAAGAAAATACGGATATCGATCTGGTGCTGATGGACATGCGCATGCCGGAAATGACCGGTCTGGAAGTCACCCAGCACTGGCGTCAGATTGAAGAGCAGGACAGGCATATTCCCATTATTGCCCTGACAGCGAATTCGACCACGATTGAACGTGAGCAGTGTTTTGCCGCCGGTATGGATCATTTCATTACCAAGCCGGTCAGCAAGGCGCGATTAATCGAGGTCATTCACGAATTCTACTGAGCCGGTCATGTTACCGGCGCGAGGCCGGAACATGTACTGCACAGCAGATGCCGAAGCGGAAAAACTCAGGCGACAGATCAGCGTCTACGTTGACAATGCCCGCGACAACGAACTCAAGCTGCACCGCTTTCAGGAACAGGAACTACAGTTCATCAACTCTGCCGGACTGGAACAACTGCTGGAAACTTTTTTCGTCGATTACCGCCAGCGTTTTCATCACGATGCTGTCAGCCTGCTACTGCTGGATCCGAATTACGAAGTGCGCCGTATACTCGATAACCTCGGCATTGAAC
>CAZIJT010000259.1:0-2403 GCA_964539595.1 uncultured Thiohalophilus sp.
TGCAACACTACGCCTACTGCCCACGCCAGTTCGCGCTGATTCATGTCGAACAGGTATGGGCAGAAAACTATTTCACCGCCCACGGCAAGGTTTTGCATGAGCGTGTCGATAGTTGCGAACCGGAGCAGCGTGGCAATGTGCGCTATGAGCGTGGGGTTGCGGTAAAGTCAGAACAATTGGGGCTTACCGGCAAGCTCGATTTGCTGGAAATCGAGGGTAAACCACCTGACAAATATTTTCCTGTTGAGTACAAGCGCGGCAAACCCAAGATAGAAGACTGGGATAAAATCCAGCTCTGTGCACAGGCCTTGTGTCTGGAAGAAATGCGCGAAGTATATATTGATGAAGGCGCATTGTGGTACTGGCAAGTGAGAAGACGGGAGCCTGTTTTGATTGATGATGTCTTGCGACGTGTGACGCTTGCGAGCATTGATGGAGCGCATAAAGTACTGGCAACTGGTAATACCCCGCCACCTACCGATGAAAAGAAACGTTGCAAAGCCTGCTCGTTGGTGGATTTATGTGAGCCGGATCTTTTTCGGAAAGATCATTCAAGTCGCTATATTGCAGATCTATTTACAGAATTAACAGGGAGTGATTCAAATGAAAACTGACATGAGATTATTCGAGGATTACCAGATTCGACGGATTTATGATGAAGAATCGGAAATCTGGTGGTTTTCGGTGATTGATATTGTTCAGGTACTAACCCAACAGACTGATTATCAAGCGGCCAGAAATTATTGGAAAGTCTTGAAAAACAGATTGAACAAGGAAGGAAGTGAAGTGGTTACAAATTGTAACCGGTTGAAAATGACGGCATCTGATGGGAAACAACGACTTACTGATGTTGCGACTGCTGAAACCCTGCTTCGGCTGGTGCAATCTGTACCTAGTCCAAAAGCTGAACCTATCAAGCTCTGGTTAGCAAAGGTAGGTTATGAGCGAATGCAGGAAATGGCTGATCCGGCAATGTCTCTCAATCGCGCGAGGGAAACCTGGCAGAAACATGGCCGTAGTGAAAAATGGATTCAACAACGCATGATGAGTCAGGAAACTCGCAACAAACTCACAGATTACTGGAGCAACCACGATATTAAACAAGGTGAAGAATTTGCTATTCTCACCAATATTATTCACCAGGAATGGGCGGACGTAGGCGTAAAAGATCATAAGAAGCTGAAAGGGCTGAAAAGCCAGAATTTGCGTGATCACATGAGTGAAGCGGAATTGATTTTTACCGCGCTGGCCGAATTGTCCACCCGACAGATTGCTGAGACTAAAAATGCGACAGGCATGGATGAAAATGAAACAGTCGCTAAAACGGGAGGCGGAATTGCCAAAAAAGCACGTAAGGAGCTGGAAGCCAGGACGGGTAAGAAAGTGATTACCTCGGATAATTACTTAGCTTCTACGGGCAAAAGAATTATCAGGAAAACAAAAAAATGAGTCGCAAAAAAATTTCAGGCAAAAACGTGTGAAAAAGTTACTCAACACCCTCTACATCACACGCCAGGAAAGTTATCTGCATAAAGAACGGGAAACCATTGTCATCAAACAGGGACAGGATAAGCTTGGCCAGTTTCCTGCCATTAGCATTGCCAATATTCTTTGTTTTGGACAGGTGTCTGTCTCGCCTTTTCTTATGGGGTTTTGTGGTGAACAGGGTATCGGTCTGGCCTTTTATACTGAATACGGAAAATTTCTTGCCCGCGTGCAAGGTAAACAAACCGGTAATGTATTATTACGTCGTGCCCAATATCGCTGGGCAGATAACGAAAAAAAATCAGTCAGCATTGCCAGGTTGATGGTTGCAGCAAAAATTAGCAATGGTCGTTCAGTGCTAATGCGGGAGATTCGTAATCATGGTGAAAACACAATATTGAGCGATGCCGTTTCCAGGTTGGCTGTAAGTTTGCGGCGGGCACAGCACGCGCAATTGGTCAGTGAAGCTATGGGGATAGAAGGTGATGCTGCCAGTACGTATTTTGGCGTATTCAAGGAGCTGCTGCGTGGTAGTGGCTTTATGTTTGGCGGCAGAGTGCGTCGCCCGCCGACCGATCCGGTTAATGCACTACTGTCATATGTTTATACCCTTATCACACATGAATGTTCTTCCGCACTACAGGGCGTTGGTCTTGATCCTTATGTAGGTTTTTTGCACCAGGATCGGCCGGGTCGTGTCAGTCTCGCGCTGGATTTGCTGGAAGAATTTCGTGCGCCCTGGGCTGATCGGTTTGTACTCACATTAATTAATCGTCGGCAAATTCAGTTAAATGATTTTATTACCGAAGCCAGTGGAGCTATACGATTAAAAGATGATGCAAGAAAAGAGTTATTAATTGCCTGGCAGGAACGGAAACAGGTTGAAATCAGGCACCCTTATCTTGAAGAACAGGTGCC
>CAZIJT010000260.1:0-2372 GCA_964539595.1 uncultured Thiohalophilus sp.
TCCGCTTTTCAAAATGCACCGCGCCTTGTCTCCGGCTCCCTCGCTTGCTCTTTAATATGTAGGTTGGGCTGAGTGAAACGAAGCACCACAGACACTTCCTTCGGTCGCCCACCTTACATTTTAATAATCAAAAGATTAACATGACATAAGGTCAGACTCTATTGGTTTTCAGAGCATAAACAGGACAGACAATGGCCAGGTATTCTAAAAAAGCTGCAAGTACAGAAAAATCCGGTGAAGACGCTGTAGCGATTGCACGCGGAACACAAAAGCCGGGGCAAACGAAAGAGCAAACTCAATTAATTGCGCAGGGCATACAAAAAGGAATTGCGTTATATAAAAAGCAATATGCAGCTAAAAAAAGGGAGCTGGATAAGGCTATAAAAAAGGCGACTGTGGCTACTTCAGTTAAAGCATCTTCATCTGAAATTGTGACCTGTGATACGCCATGCACGAGCAACAAACTACCCTGGGTTTTGTTGCTGTTATCCTGGTTCTGTTTTGGGCTGTATTTTTTCTTTGGTAGCATGAGCTAATAAAAGTTTCCTTCCTGTTTTATCATCCCGAATTCTTCATGTTTACGATAGCCCCCTGCCGTTAATCATTCCTGATTTTCTAAACAATTATCCCTGCCTGTTGTTATGTGAGGCCGAAAAATGCCTAACAGTTCTCATTGAAACAATTTGAAATAATTACGTGATGCAGGGACATCGTTCTGAAACAGCTTGCCTTCAAGCTGCTTTCCATGATTTGAACGTGTGGCATTAAAATTTATACACGGTTGCAAATCATCTTGAAAAAATCCGATGATTCATTTGTTATCTAACCGTAGGGGAAGGTTTATGCAATTTTTAAATATTCACGAAGAGAAAATAAAGGCTGTGACCTTATCAAAAAAAGTTGGTGTTGCAGTTTTGGTTCCGTTGTTATGTGCGTTGACGGTCAATGCTGGAACGGTTCAGGCGCAGCAGAAAAACTCGAAACCCGTTTCTGAACAGTTTGCCGGAAAACAGGGGCGTTTTGGTTACCGAAATCCCGATCAGGTCAACAGAGACGGTTATCTCAGTGACAATATCTATGGTGTTGAGAATCTGGCATATTATGGTGACTGGGATTCTAATCGCATATTTATCTTCGATGTTGATAATATGATTCTGTTGACCGTAGTTGAGAACACCGGTGCAGGGCCTTATGGGATCGATCAACAGAGTCCCGAAAAGGCCTATGCGCTTACGCGTCAAACCGAATCACTTACTATCGTCAACAACCAGACTTTTGAGAATGATGGCCTGATTCCGCTAGCACACAAACCTCGTTCGACGCATTACAACCCAGATACTGATTTAACACTGGTTTCCGGGGGTGATAAGGCCATGACCAGTATTATTAAAGTTGGAAAGGATAAGGTTGTGAAGGTGATTGGTGAGAACATCGAAACACATCCAGGTGACTATGGCGGTTCTCTGTCTACGGGACATCCCAGGTGGGTGAATGACCGCCAGTTTTTAATGCTGGATCGTGCGGCACGAAAAATTCAACTATGGAATCCTCGTGGTGAGCTGTTATCCACACTGAATACGGCAACCTCGGTTCATCATATCTTTCAGCCCCCCGTTGCCACCATGAAAAAAGGTGAGGAAAATATTTATTATGCGATAGAAGAAGGCAATCAGAGTGCGTCAATATCACCGGCAATTCTACGTTTTAAGCTGCATGAAAATACGATGGTCGAGACTGCTCGTGTTGCGTTGAATTCTATAGATCCGTCCACATATGATGCCAGCGTAATGGGGGCTCATCACGCTGCATTCCATCCTGATGGTAAAACTATTTATGTAGGTTCCAGTGAGGGGCATCTGTTTGTCATCAACAGGAAGGCAATGACCGTCAAAAAAGTGATTGATGTTGGCAAAGGTGCTGGTCACACAACTTTTTTGTCAATGCGTAATCAGGCCATCATTACCAACCACAATGATACATTTGTCTCGGTTATAGATACTGACAATCATAAATGGCTAAGAAATGTTGAAGTGGCAAATGATGCCTCAGCCGACTATAAGTCTCAGGCTCATACCTCAGGCGTAAGTCTGGACATGCAATATTTCTATAGCACGGCAAGTCATGACGGCGTTTTCTACAGGATTAATCTTGACACATGGAATGTAGTTAAAACACAGGCTACAGGTGCAAACCTTCTAATGGGTAGCTTCCTCTGGGATGCTGATGGAGAAATTATGTAGTCAGCAAATAGTATCACTGTTTGTACACGCGCACCTGTTGTGGTTAGTTGTTGAACCTGGCCACAACAGGTCGCTATCTATTTATATTTACTCCAGTCTTAACAACGATCCATGTAGCATCATCAGCCATAC
>CAZIJT010000261.1:0-2266 GCA_964539595.1 uncultured Thiohalophilus sp.
CTGATGAACTCACACAACAGGAAATTCCCATTGTTGCGCCACTCGCGATTAAGGGTAAAACCCTGTTTGAGTTTAAAGGCTTTCGCTTTGCGGTTTTCCCCCGCCAGGGTGGTCGCACCCCGGAGCTTGAGCAACCTGAAACACTGAAGCAAATCGGGCGCTTTCTTGGTCGTTTACATTCCGTTGGCGCTACCCGGCCTTTTAATGATCGCCCTAAACTCACCGTACAAAATTTTGGTTTTGATTCGTTGAAATTCTTGCTCGATAATGACTTTATCTCACCTGAAGTAAGGACTAACTATCGACATGCCGCAGAAGAAGCCTTGCAACTGGTATCCGATCGCTATGAAGCTATTTTACCGAGAAATATCCGCTTACACGGTGATTGTCACCCCGGTAATTTACTCTGGACAGACAGTGGGCCGCATTTTGTTGATTTAGATGACTGTCGCATGGGCCCTGCTATCCAAGATTTATGGATGCTGCTCTCTGGCACAAGCGATGAAATGAGCAGCCAATTTAGAAATATACTCGAAGGCTACGAAACTTTTTTTGAATTCGACCTTGCAGAACTCGCATTAATTGAATCCCTACGAACCCTGCGTATATTGCACTACAGCGCATGGTTAGCCCGACGCTGGAACGATCCCGCCTTCCCATTACACTTTCCCTGGTTTAATAGTCCGCGCTACTGGGAAGACCAGATGCTGACTCTGCGTGAACAAATTGAGCGGCTGCAAGCACCCACACTTCAACTTTAATACTCCCTTAGTAAAACACTTAGATTGATTCTAAGAAATTCAGTATATTACCAAATAATATGTAGGTGATTTATTTGCCCATAAGCTTTATACATACTTGAATCGTTCTAAAAATTACTAAAACCCTCACGTTCTTTAACAACAAATATATCAGAGGAAGCACTATGGATAAGAAGATAAACAGACGTAATTTTCTTAAAGCCAGCGGTGCAGGGATAGCAAATGTCGTATTAGGAGGATCAGGCCTGTTAAGTTGAGCAGCACACGCAGAAGCCGCAACAATAAATAAAACGTTCTACATTACTGATGGGTTCGTTAACATGATTACCGGCGAAGATGTCTATTTTCGCGGATTCAGCAACTCAAATAATACGCTGAATCTCCCGGGTGAATCTCTGGTGGTACAGGAAGGCGACACCGTTCACATCACTATCATAAATACTCTCAATACCAGTCATCGTTTTAAGATCGACGGAATTGTTGACAGTGGCACCATTGGTCGAGGCAACTCGGTAACTGTTCAGTTTGTCGCAAATAATCCAGGCTCACACCTTTTCTATGATCCAAGTAATGCACCTTATAATCGTTTACTCGGTTTATTTGGTAGACTGGCAATAATGCCAAATGGTCGTGATAACCAGCTTTATGCCGGTAGCCCTACTTTTGTACAACAACACTTCTGGATCTTTAGTGAAGTTGATCCGGTTTGGCATAATACTGTTCGAAACGGAAATACACCAAACACACCTTATGTTCCCCGCTACTTCACCATGAATGGCCTGGGTGGTCGTCCACCTGGTGCTCGCGGTGCACATGATCCCAATATCGATTCAATAACCCCTCATTGTTGATCCACCTGAAGGTGCCGGTACTTTATTATCGGGTGGCCCAACGTATGATTCAGAAGCATTCTGGGTTGTTGATGAAATTGATACTCGCTGGCATAGCATGGCCTGGGATGCCGGAACCTGTGGTGCAGATGTAGGTTTGAATGTATTAGAACCTGACTACTTCATCATTACCGGTGTGGATGCAAGTGGTAGTTCTGCAATGAACCTGCCACCTATATCCGGCCAAATGCGTGTGGGTGAAAAACTTCTTGCACGTTATGTTCGTGCCGGTTATCACCCGCAAGAAGTGCGTATCCCTGCAGAATTGAATGCGAAAATTTATATTTCTGATGGACGCCCATTACCTACACCTCAGGGAGCAACAAAGTTCAGAGCTATCTCAGGTGAACGTTATGACATGATCATTGAACCTACCAAGCCAGGTAACTATGAGGTTGAGTTTGATATCAAAGACTGGATCACCGGTGAAGTATGGGGTACGGCAAAAACTAACGTAGTAGTAATAGACTAAAAAATATAATAATAATTATAAATACGCGTAATAACGCAGTGCAGGGGGAGGAAAGAAGAAATTCTTTCCCCTTTTTTTTGCTTAAAATTTATTCCCACTCAATCTCGGTATATACCTTTAATGCATTACGTCCTTTTAACGAT
>CAZIJT010000262.1:0-2191 GCA_964539595.1 uncultured Thiohalophilus sp.
GGGGGATGACACCCAGAGAGATTAATAAATACCTGCTGTTTTTGCGTTAATAGCTTTTTGATATTTCGCAATAATCCACAAACTTTCCTGAAGAACCTGTTTTTATTATTTCTGCTGCCTGATTACTGTCGCAACTTCCTGACTAAATACCGCCAGCGCCTGACTATGCGCCCTGACGATGCTGTCAAAATCTTCGCCTGCCGGTTGAACAAAGCGCGAATATTTTTCCAGTAGAGGTTTTTTATTTTCACCTTCCAGCAAGGCCCATTGCACAATCAGCTCGACCTCGCCATTGCCGTTGGCTTCGAAGCGCATCACATCCATCACCAGTTGATACTCGGGCTTGCGCCAGGCCGCCCAGGGATAACGCAGAACTTGATCAGACTGTAGCAGGCGGGAAAGATTTTCTACCAGTACCCGGCTAAAATTATGTTCCAGCGGTTCAGCCCAACGTTGGGTTTCAGCAATCGCCACCCGACCGTCACTTTCGTAGCGGACAATGGCGGCGCGAGAAAGATAGTCCGGAAAGCGCAGCGGACCAATGCCAATACCGACATTCCTGCTGTTATCAGCAGTGCGGTTATCCCCTGCATCTATAACAGTCGCGACTGGCGTTAGCAGATAAAAATGTGAAGGCGGCGTACTGCCACAGGCACCTAAGCACAAAGTCGACAGCATCAACACAATCACAAACAAAGAGGGCATCACCTGTCTCCTGTATTGGACTTGCCGCTGAACAATGCCTCGGGTTCCCTGTCCAGCGTATCGGCCATGCTACGAATAGCACGCGCTGCGCCGGCAATTTCCTTCAGGGCAACAGTTAGCTCATAGCGCAATTGTGAATTTTCGCCCAGTAGATCTCGGGTTTCCTGTAACACCTTCTGCATTTGCGTAAAAGCCTGACTCACCTCCTGCAGAGTGCTATCGCCCGACATCAGCACTGTATCGCTACGCAATGCGGCTTTTTCTACGGCTACCAGCGCAGTCTGCGTTTTTAGCAGAACCGCATTCAAATTATTCAGCAGGGGCGCACTTTGCGCATCAAGCCTGGCGGCAATGCCTTCTGTTAACGCCAGCAGGTGATCAACCCGGTAAACAATCTTTTTCAGTTCAGGCATATTCAACAACTGATTAAATCCAGAAATAGCCGAGCTAAAATCCCTGACCATACGATTTATGTCATTATCCTTCAGCACATCGACCAGTTCCTGTGTTGTATTCGGCACTGTCGGTATCTCAGCAATGTCTTTATCCTGATCCACCGAAATAAATTTTGCCGGCTTGTCCGGCATGAAATCGAGTTCGATATAAAGCTGACCAGTCAGCAGGCTCTGCAGCTGTAACTGCGCACGCAGACCCAATTTAATCAACCGTTGTAGATCCATATGTTCATGCAGGGTGTAAAAATTTTCACCCCGTGTGCCATTCAAACGGCGGGGATCTATTTCAATATAGACCGGGATATAAAACTGGTAATCCTGAGTATCCACCGCCAGCTTCACTTCCGTAACCGTGCCGATGCGCACCCCGCGAAAACTGACTGGCGCACCCGACTGTAAACCATGCACCGAGCCTTCAAAATACATGACCAGTCGTGGCTTCTTTATGAAAAGGTCACCACTGGAAAACAGCAGTATCGCCAGCACCATAAGCAGCACCGCACCAATCACGAAGGCTCCGATCATGGTTGGATCCGCACGTTTGCTCATGCTTCGCCCCGCGTCAGAAAACTACGCACTGTTTCATTCTCCGCATTAACGAGATCTTTCGGCCTGCCCGTGGCGATCATGGTCTTGCTCTGCGTATCAAGGAATACTGCATCATCACCGATGGCGAATATGCTGGCAAGCTCATGCGTAACGACAACGATGGTGGCGCCAAGACTGTCACGCAGTTCAAGGATCAGATCATCCAGCCGCCGCGAACTGAGTGGATCCAGTCCGGCCGAGGGTTCGTCGAAAAACAGGATTTCCGGATCCAGCGCCATCGCCCGCGCCAGTCCCGCCCGCTTGCGCATGCCACCGCTGATCTCGGAAGGATAAAAATCCCCGAAACCACTCAGGCCCACCAGCGCCAGTTTCAGGTTAACCAGCTCATCGATAACCCTGGTTGCAAGCTTTGTATAAAACAATAATGGCAGTGCAATATTTTCCGCCAGGGTCATGGAAGACCACAAAGCGCCCTGCTGAAA
>CAZIJT010000263.1:0-2142 GCA_964539595.1 uncultured Thiohalophilus sp.
ATCTTCTTTGTTAGTCTTATCCTGGGTTCGAATTTCGTTTAAGGATTTAACCTGTCTATTGAGTTCCCGCTCAAGAAGATTTGCCTGTTTATAATGTTTAAAAGCCTTATCATACTCCTTTAGTGAATCATATTGCTTACCGAGTTCTGAATGCAGGTTTATGAGGGAGGATTTATCGAGCTCAGTATTATTTATTTTTGTCTCAATAGACTCTATGGCTAGCCGCTGCTTGTTAAACTTTCGGCTCAATGCAGAATAGGTCAGAAGTGTAGCGACATCTGTTTTTCCCGCCTCGATCAGGGGAGTGATTAATGTATTGGCCTCATCAAATTCACCCCGCCGCTCAAGAATTTGTGCGATATGACAGGCGAATTCTTCATTGTGGCTAATGGCATAGGCTTTTCTGTAAAAGCCAAGGGCCTGGTCATATTCTGCTTTCGTATAGTGAATCTTACCCATCAGTTTTATGGCATCGACAAAGGTGGGATCGGCGTTATACGCTTTATTGGCATATTGCAACGCTTGTTCCAAATCATGATCGAGCATAAAAAATCCAGCAACATTGCATAGTAATTGAGTAGAATCCGGGTCTATTTCCAATGCCCGGTCGATTATTCGTTTAGCTTCAATGGGCCGGTTGAGCTCGACTAAAATGGCGCTGAGATTATTCAGTGCTTCAAAAAAATCCGGATTAAGTTTGATTGCTTCGTAAAAGCTTTCTGCGGCCAGTTCAGGCTTTCCTGTCATCTGGTAAATATTGCCCAAAAAATAGTGTGCTTGGGTAAGATTTTTATCAAGTTTAATTGCGAGTTTGTATTCATCTATAGCGGCATCAAACTGTTCCAAGCATTGCAGTGCAGAACCGAGTATATGATGCGCAGAAGCATTTTTAGGTGCAATCTTTATAATCTTCTTGCAGATTGATTCTGCTTCTTTATACTCGCCGAGCTTTCGATGAACCACAGCAAGTTCAAGCCCAATGTTATAGGCAATTTTATTTTTTAAGTAGAGCTGTGTAAAAAGCAATTTTGCTTCATCCAACTTATTCTGCGCAACAAGCGCTTGCGCCTGTTTCAATTTAGATCTAATCAGGATATTGTTTTTTGCCATAAAAATATTTTCATCTGTGTTGAATAAAAAGTATTGCCCAACAATTAACTAGCAACGCAAAGCCACTGTTGAGCTTCGCCTGAATTTACCACAAGCGATTGAAAAACAAAAAAAGAAACCAGCCATTTTAGTCTTTGGTCATAGATTATCAAGATGTTAGTTAAGCCATGCCTGTATCCCCCTTTCCGCAGGGGATTTCCTGCGAATATAAGAAAAAAGACATAAAAAAGCCGGGATGGATTTTTATCCATCCCGGCTTTTTAGCGCTTTTCTCAGTACGTTTTTAGATCAAATAATCACCGAGAGCAGAACTATGGTCTTAGGCAGTTTTCTTACGACGAGCAACACCTACCAGCCCTAATAGACCTGATCCAAACAACCATACCGCAGCAGGAACAGGCACTGCGGAAACGGTACCAACGGTACCAACCAGATGCAGATTGTACATAACATTACCGAAACCAGAAGGATCACCGGCAGGTACAGTTGCACTATAATCCAGCGTATAAGTATCACCAGCGGCACAATCTACGCCACAGACAATATCAGCTACGCCATTGGCATTACCTGCCCAGGCACCGCTACCCATGTTAATAGCTGGAATCCCATTCCAGGTCACACCCCAGCCGGAAAGATCAATCGTTGCGGTATTACCAGTAGCAGACAAAACATTTGTCGGGGATGCGCTATAGTGCATACCCGTGTTACCAAAGAAACTCCAAGCATTATCAATGCCCGGAGACTCAGTTCCATTTGGCGCACCACTGTGTGAGCCAGAGGCGGCTTGAGCGGTACCCAGAATCAGACCGGCATTTTGTGAAATAGCGGTTCTTTCAGCTGGTGTTATTGTGGCGCTACCATTTGTATCCATGCCAAAGTAGCTACCTGTTTTGACAACATCGAATGAGCTGCCACTCGAAGTTGTTTTTGTTGTTACTACACCCGCATCAAAATTAAGTGCTGCGTTACTCATTAATGCAGCACTAGCAGAGGTACTCACACCTACACCCAGAGCAGCCACGATGGCTGTAC
>CAZIJT010000264.1:0-2113 GCA_964539595.1 uncultured Thiohalophilus sp.
CCAGCATTCGCCCGAGTTGTCCCCTGGATATCGACCAGCGGATTCAGGCAGTCAGCCACTTCCGCGATCTGCCCGAAGCCGAAAGCCTGGCCGCCGCCAACAAACGCATCGGCAATATTCTGAAAAAAGTTGACGGCGACTTGCCACAGCTTATCGAAGCGGACCTGTTTATTGAACCACAGGAAATCACGTTGTTTGAAACCCTCAACGGTTTAAGCGCCGAGGTCGAAAAATTATTAGTTGAAAACAACTACGAGCGGGCATTAGTACGACTGGCCCAACTGCGCGAACCGGTTGACAGTTTCTTTGATAAAGTAATGGTCATGGCTGAGGATGAAAAACTACGTAATAATCGTATCGCCCTGCTAAACCAGCTCCATGGGCTGTTCATGCAGGTTGCCGATATTTCACGTTTGCAAAATTAAGTTCTTGCCAGTCTCCTTTTTTGGTTGCTGGTTCATTAACGCTGGAGTAGCAAAGGCGCGGAGACGCAGAGGATATTCCCTGTTCATTGAAAATTAAAAATCTCTGCGCCTCTGCGTGCTCTGCGTGCTCTGCGTTATTTTCAAAGATATCTAATTTATATGGTGGATAGTTACACATGAACAAAGACTCCTATCACGAGATGCTTGCCGCTGTGCAGACCTTTCATGACAAGCATGATTTTAAAAATACTGGCGGTGAAGAACTGACTTACCGCATATCCCTTATGGCCGAGGAACTGGGCGAAATCTCTGCCTGTGTCACCAAGGGCAAGAGCCGGGAACAGCTGGCAGAGGAGGTCGCCGACTTATTTATTCTTTTAATAGGTACCGCCATTGCCGCCGACTTTGATCTTAATCACGCCTTCTGGGCCAAAATGGAAAAAATCATGCAACGCGAATCGCGCATGGTTAACGGTAAAATCCGCGTTTCCGAATTTCGTGACTAACGTTTTTATACCCCGCTATGAAACTTGTTATTCTTGACCGTGACGGCGTCATCAACCAGGACTCGGACGATTACATCAAATCGGTTGATGAGTTTATTCCTTACCCGGATAGCCTGGACGCCATCGCCCGCCTTAACCGGGCCGGTTACACTGTTGCGATAGCCACTAACCAGTCCGGCATTGGTCGTGGTTATTATGACGAAAACACGCTGTCCGCCATGCATGACAAGCTGGCGCAACTGCTGGCCAGGCGGGGCGGACATATCGATTACATTGCCTGGTGCCCTCATCGCCCCGATGAAAATTGCGCCTGCCGCAAACCCCGACCGGGCCTGTTGCAGAAAATTGCTCAACACTTCGATATCGATCTGAAAGGTGTAACACTGGTGGGCGACAAGCCTGATGATATCGAAGCCGCCCGTGCTGTCGGTGCTCGGCCGGTGCTGGTAAAAACCGGTAAGGGAGAACGCACCCTGGCTCGAAATCAGGGACTGGATGGTGTGCCCGTCTATCCTCATCTTTCCAGTTTTGTCGATGATTTTTTAAGCCAGGAATCCTGATGTTATTGATTCGTTCTCTGATTTTCAGCCTGATCATGATTAGCTCAACTATACTGATTGCTATTTTGCTGGTGATTCTTTCTCCCCTGCCTTATCACTGGATCAAGCATGTTGTGCACCTCTACCCGGCCATTAACCTGTTCGCTCTGGAACATATCTGCGGTATTCGCTATCAGGTCACAGGCCGGGAAAACATTCCTGATCAAACCGGCATTATTTTCTGCAAGCACCAGTCCACCTGGGAAACGTTTGCGCTACAGATGATTTTCCCAGCGATGGCCTTTGTGATTAAACGCGAATTATTATGGATACCGTTCTTTGGCTGGGGACTGGCCGCAACGCGGCCGGTTGCTATTGATCGTAGCGCAGGACGTGCGGCAATAAAACAGCTGGTAAAAAAAGGTACGGCACGTTTACAGCAGGGTATCTGGGTGACAATTTTTCCTGAAGGCACGCGGGTTGCCGCAGGTAGCAAGGGTCGTTACCGCATCGGCGGCGCCATCCTTGCCGCAGAAAGCGGTTATCCGGTGGTGCCGGTTGCTCACAATGCCGGTGAATTCTGGCCCCGCGGCCAGTTACTGAAAAAACCGGGCGTCATTCAGGTTGTCATTGGCCCCCAGAT
>CAZIJT010000265.1:0-2094 GCA_964539595.1 uncultured Thiohalophilus sp.
AAAGTTTCAAACCTGAAGATTGCTATGGTTCGTGGTCAATTTAGAGAACTAATGAGAAAGGGAAATCTTGACGCAAAGGAAGCATTAATACAGGCCATAAACTATCCACCAGGAACTCGTGTACGTATACCGGAAGGACACTATGTCTATGCAATGATTTATGAAAACAATGGTAAACATCGTGAAACCTATGAAGACAGCAACTATCCCGCATTAACGGCTGTTAAACAATACATTAAAAACATACCCGCAAGTTATCCTGATACCGATAAGCTTGAACATTCCGTTATAAAAATCAACAATCGACCATATATCTATACCAATATACGCATGATCGCCAACACGGAACAATCTCCAATCTACATGCATGCAGTATTTGCACTGTCTGACTACGCAATTAAGCTGGTCAGAAAACAGATCCTGGAAACAGTGGCATATGTGTTTGCCGTTGTCTTCTCGACCACCCTGCTGCTCTACCCGGTGATCACACATCTGACAGGAAAACTCTCTGAATTTTCATCCAGCCTGCTCAACGCTAACCTCGAAATGCTCGAAGTCCTGGGCGCCACTATTGCGAAGCGCGACAGCGACACCGATGCACATAATTATCGTGTCACCATTTATGCTACACGTCTTGCAGAAACAATCGGCTTGAATAAAAAGGAGATGCAATCGCTGATAAAAGGTTCATTCCTGCATGATGTCGGCAAGATCGGTATCCGCGACAACATCCTGCTCAAACCTGGAAAACTGGATAAGCATGAATTTGAAAACATGAAAGATCATGTAAACCATGGACTGGATATCATCCATAAATCCGACTGGTTGCAGGATGCCGCAGATATCGTAGCTGGACACCACGAAAAATTTAATGGCGAAGGTTATCCTCAGGGCATAGCCACAGATGCTATTCCACTGGCCGCTCGTATTTTCGCCATTGCCGATGTCTTCGACGCACTAACCTCCAGGCGTCCTTATAAAGAACCCTTTTCATTTGAAAAAACCATGGAAATTCTCAAACAGGGAAAAGGCTCTCATTTTGATCCTGAACTACTGGATAAATTCATGAACATCGCCAGGGATCTGTACGATAAATTTTCTGGCCGAGAAGATGAGCAGCTAAAAGATCAACTTCATACACTGACAAACCGCTACTTCCAGAGCGGAATCGACACACTCAAATATTAAAAAGCAGGATGCCTTGAAGTAAATGTGGGTGCGAAACCACTTTACTACGTGGGCACAAGTAATGAGTACCCATTATTTGTGCCTCGGTAATATAATAAACAACCCCGCCGCAAGTGGACGGGGTATTAATTGAAGCAACTATCTGAACCTTCAGAACTAGAAAATACGTCAGTAATTATTTCACAAAAACTCGGCACCCCTGGCATCTTCTCGTCTTCGTGTTACCGGTTTTTTCGTTTCACGATAACCCGAAATTTTTTCTGGGAAACCTATAATTTTATGATCATCAACGATTGCTCGGGGCGCTTCCATCTCGACCTGAGTCTCCTTCGTCCATGTCACGCCAGGAAGATCCAGACTTTGTTTCTCGGGTGGTGAAATCAGTTGCATCCCTTCCGCGCGTAATACCCTCGGTCGAAGTACGATTGCGTTGCGCCTCCCTTTTGGCGGCCTGGCAATCTGGAATATCATTGTACTGGCGTTTTCTATATTTACCACCCGCACCACTCCCACCTGCACCATAATCACGATAAAAATTCTCACAATAAACCACATCGTTCTTAGTCGCGACACATCTTTCAATTAAACGTTCACGCTCAGGTGCAAGCAATAATTCGCGGGCTTTTTCACAACGCGCTGCCGCATCAGGTTTGGCTGGATAATTTCCGGCAAAAACAGCAAGTACAGGCAGCATGAAAAACAACACAGACAGAACCTGCTCGAGCGATTTTTCAGGTTTCATATCGCCTCCAGAAGATAATTGAAAACATGCACAGTTTCATCCTCACAGCCGCCGCTATCCTGGCAACTCTATAAGTTACTGGAATGCATATATCTGATAGCCTTTCGCTGAAATTTACAACCTTTTTAGCACATACAAAGCAGGTATTTCCAGTGTTTATCTGA
>CAZIJT010000266.1:0-2053 GCA_964539595.1 uncultured Thiohalophilus sp.
TATTATTCTGTATCAACTTGATTTAGTTATAATATTTCCTTAATGAAGCAGTATTAGGCTCTGACCCCTTTTGCTGACGATGCCTGCGGCCCTGGACTTGTATCTGGTTCTGGGCATCATTCAGCGCCAAGTAGCTGTAAATGGTAGCATAAAGATCGCCCACCACTTCGTGTTGCTCAGCCTATCAATAATCGTTTGATCGGTGCTCTCCAGGTTTGCTTTGGTGGCTTCAACTCAAGACTGTAGTCTTACGGCCAACACACCACATATTGAGCATTTGGCAACGTGTTCGCCAGCAATATTTGTATGTCATAACAACTTATTTGTGGAAATTCTTTTGAAAACTGTTCGCGATGTTCGACCATATACAATATCGCCTTCAGAGAAGACTTCTATTTCCGCATGTTTTTAGATCATTGAACACGGCCATTAATACTAAAGGAAACAAAAATGCTAAAGCTTTTCCTGTACCGCTGAGAGATGAAATCTTATCCATATAAATTATAGCGATCAACAGTATAACTAGAAGGTATAACAAAAATAAAACTTGCCAACTTTTTTGTGTCTTTAGTTTTTCACCTATTATTTTATCCCTATCACCGCGTATAGCGGCTGCTACGGCAAAAGGTATGAATGAAATTGCCAAGCCTTCATTTTCATATACATAAAACCCTACACCAAACAAAATCCAGCTCAGCATAAGCATCATACAATTTCCACTAGCCATACCAAGTTAATCCAAATGCAAGTAGGAATCCCCGCAAATACCAAGTCATAACACCTCCAATTGGGCCTAAGCGGCCCAGCGCCAAGCCAGCAAACGAACCTACTACTGCTAAGAATGCTGCGCTGTTCAGCTCAGAGTAGGCTTGTTCTGGTGTCAGGTCGCCAGATATTGCCTCAACACGATTTAAAAAACTATTGTATGCCAGTAAAATAAAAGCTGCGCCGATAATGTTACCCGACATTAAAGCAAGATAAAGCATAATACCAAGAAATATGATAGTACCCCAAAATAGCCAAGCACCATTCTGACCACCCCCGACCTTATAAGCCCCCGCCCCCGTCGCAGGGTCAATCAACAGGTATCCCGTCACGGTTGAACCCGCAAAAGCCACCGGCGTATCATGAGCTGTCGCAACCTTACCCGCATTCACCGCACTGCGAATCTCATTTTCAATGTCGGCATCCAGGTTAATTGCAGCCAGCGCTGTGTTGAGATTGTTTTGATCAATCGTCCAGATCCTTTGACCTTCGGCGCTGGCTATTGCCAAGGCCTTTATTGCACTAATAGCCTGTACCGGATACTCATCGGTACTGAACATTTGCTCCGGCACTATATGTTCCATGGCAGAGGCTCTGATACCGGTTGCACGGATGTAGTTGACGGTACGGCTCCAGTCATTGTCTTTGGTGATTGTCTGGGTGGCCAGATGATCTACGTCCATGCTGAGTCCGTTGAAACTAACATTTCTTGGCAGGCCAAACCAGTAGCTCGTTTGCAGGCTGGTGCTAAATATGCCGTAGCTCGGCAGACGGTAGTTGATGACGCCTGCGGCTCTGGACTGTATCTGGTCCTGGACATCATTCAGCGCCAAGTAACTGTAAATAGTAGCATAGAGCAGATCGCCTACCACTTCGTGTTTGCTCAGCCCATCAATAATCGTTTGATCGGCGCTCTCAAGGCTTGCCTTGGTGGCTTCAACCCGTGATTGCAATCTTGCGGCCTCGACTCTACTGGCTCCCTGCAAGTCCAGGCCGATGGCCCGGTATTCCCCCGCTGTTGGGTTATTGACGGCTTGATCCCAGCCAAAGGCCGGGGACCACAACGCCAGGGTCTCATGCAGCTCTCCACCCATGATGCCAGCTGCGGCACTTTCTATGACTGCGCCTTCCAGGGTGAATTCTGCGGTGAGATTGATCAGATAGCCCGGCAGGCTATTAGGCAGCTGGGTTGGGTCGATGTCACCGGTGACGGGATCGGGCTCCGGCAGATAGCTGTTGATGATGGCTTCGTCATCCACGCTGGCAGGTTTGAAGGAGAGCGCCAGCT
>CAZIJT010000267.1:0-2032 GCA_964539595.1 uncultured Thiohalophilus sp.
TACCTACTCCCCCGCGCCTTCATTGGGCGTTGTCGCTGTCTGGCGGTGTTGTTCTGTTTTCCCTTCCTCAGAAAAAACCGAGGCCATATAAATGGTAACGCATAAAATAAATTTGTTCCCTTTAATTTCACTGTTGTTGTTTGGGTGGTTGGCCAGTAGCTCAGTTTATAGCGCCAGCTTCGATTGTGCTAAGGCGCAAACTGAAATCAAAAAGCTGATTTGTGACGATCCAGTACTTTCGGCCAAGGATGATCAAATGAACCAGCTCTATGAACAGGCCAAAAAAAATGCCACTAATCCTGAAAGATTAAAACGAACGCAAGTTAACTGGCTTAAGGGACGGAACAGGTGTATGAACTGGCTGAAGAAAGGCAATCGGAAAAGTGCTATAGGTTGCCTGGAAATAACTTATAAACGTCGAATTAAAGAGCTGCGAAAATATGCCGCAATAAAAACTGCCAGAACCGGGCCGCGTTATCGGTTGGTGGAGGGAAAAGGTTATTCGATATGCGAGGCCTACTTAAAACACCTCAATGCCTTTCCACCTGAGACCCCACCGATGGTCTGTAATATCCGACCCAACCCGAAGTTCAGTAACATCACCCAACCCGATTGGGAAGAGATTGATGTGAATGAAAATATCCATCTTATTTATGCGGCGGAAATGCAGTATCCACCTTTTAGCTTGAACCGCTATGATCCCGATAAGTCACTACCAACATTTGATGAATGGAAGCCCAATTTTGATGCGCGAGTCCGTGCCGGAAAGATTAAACCAAAACTCTACCGCACCCGGCTTGCCATCAATAAGAAAGGTGGCATTGAGACACTGATTGGCTATGCGCCGGACCCGGATCGTTGTGAACGTGATCTGCAAAATTATAACTCGGGCAAAACCCGTTGGGCACATATCTATGTGCTGAATGATGACCCGAATCAACCGATGAAAGCTATCGGGGGTGCGTATGGTTCACATAAAACGACAAGAATTCTGATTTACCGAAACAGGCCATTTTTTGCATGGGGCGCATCTGAAGATTTCGAGACATGGGGGCTTGGCATTTCGGCGGCTTCTCCCAACACTACGTTCAATAAACCGAAAGCATATGTATTGCTACCTCGTTGCAAGTATCATTTCGACAAAGACTTTTAATATAAGGAGATTGACATGAGTATTTCAAACCAGCACACCCTGACATCCGAGCAGTATGCGACTTTGCTTTATGAGGTCATGTCGCAGTTAGAAGGAAATAAACCTGCCCCCTACTTTGATACAGCTGATAATTCTCACCCCACCATCGGGATTGGCTTTAATCTTGATGTACAACGCGTACGCGATAATGTATTCGAGGCAATGGGTATTACTGATTCAACTATGATTGAGGATTTGAAGACTGTCATCGAAGACCCAGCGATTCGTAGCCTGCCGGAGGCAGAGCGTAATAATGCACTGCAAACTCAGTTAAATGGTGCTTACGGCCAACCCTTTGTTATGACTGATACACAAATAAAGAATGTATTTGATGTCGAAGTTGCGCTGCGTCAGACAGAAGTTTCGAATACATCCGGTATAACCACACTAAGTACAGAACTCATTGCTTTGATTTCTGCACAATACTCAGCAGTCTATGGCCAGGGAATAAAACGTGCGCTAACGGAAATTGCCGATCCCCAATCAGCACGGGCCGAGGCCTGGGCAGAGTTGCGTTATTATTCAAACGCTGATGGACAACATGGCAAGCGTCGTTATGCTGAGAGCACCCTGTTTGGACTGTATGATAACGGCGTGACCGGTAACATCACCGTAGAGGATTCGCTGGATGTGTATCGTATGTATACCACTCATCGTACACGAATACTCCAGTATGAAAATCAATATGCAAATCACATTACCGAAGCCAATGCTGAGATTGCTGCCATTAAGTCAAGTTCAGGTATTCAGTTACCGGACGTGGGTACACTCGAACAGGAATTTACACCGGCAGCAGATTACCTGAATAGTAAATATGTCACCGACACCGGATTTGCGGAA
>CAZIJT010000268.1:0-1993 GCA_964539595.1 uncultured Thiohalophilus sp.
CCACACTCAAGGGTAAATTTGCGATTGGCGAGGCTAATGAAAATTTCATTCAACACTTCCAGTTTTCGCTAAAACAGAAAAATATCTTCAGTGAAATCTTCCTCAACCCTCAGGCTCAATGGATACGCAACAGCCAGACCGGCGAATCTGCTGAACTTATCAGCGATGAGATACGCACGGCGCTAGCCAGTCAGGCTTTTATGATCAGCCCCATTATCATCAGGGGATCCGCTATCGGCCTGTTCTACGCTGATCGCCAGCCCAGTCAACGTCCACTGGGCAGTGACACTTTTTCCGGCTTCCGCCACTTTGCTCAGCAAGCCTGCCTGGCCATCGAACACATCAGCCAGAAAAAATAGCCGCCGATACAGCTTCCGTGAACAAATAATTCGGTATAATCCGTTTCTATGAATAAAGCGGAACAGCAACAAATAGCCGAGACCATCGAAACCTTCGAACAGGTCGCCAGCGGCTACGATAATCCCTCCCTGCGTTTCTTCCCCTTTTGCGGAGATCGCATCAGCATGCACCTGCAACTAAAACGCGGCCAGAAGGTGCTGGACGTGGCCACCGGCACAGGGGCGGCACTCCTCGCCGCCGCGCAAATGGTCAGCCCAGAGGGACGCGTGCAGGCCATTGATCTGGCCGAGAACATGCTGGCTCGTGCCGAGCATAACCTGCAGATGAACGGTTTGAACAATGCTGATTTTCATCTCATGGACGCAACTAAACTGGATTTTAAAAGCAGCTACTTTGATGCGGTGATCTGCTCATTTGGCCTGTTCTTTTTACCCGACATGCTCGGCGCACTAAAAGAATGGCATCGCGTGCTCAAGCCCGGTGGCCGACTGATCTTCACCAGCTTTAACAGCAGCGCCTTCCAGCCCATGGCAAAAACTTTTGTTGAGGATATTGAGGCAAGCGGTGTGACGATAGTGGATCCGGGCTGGCATCGATTGAACAACGAAGCCGCCTGCCGTGAGGTATTAGAGCAGGCCGGTTTTGATAACATTCAGCTGTTACAGGAACAGCTAGGCTATCACCTGAACAACGAAAAAAACTGGTGGGACATCGTTCTCAACAGCGGCATGCGCGCACTGCTCAACAAGCTCCCCATCGATCAACAAAAAGACTTTCAGCACCAACATCTTGAAAAAATTGCTGAACTAAAAACCGACAAGGGCATCTGGCTGGACGTAGACGTGTTGTTCTCCAGCGGCCAACGCCCTGTCGATAGTAATGAATGAATAAATAAAAAAAGCAGGCGGGGCACTGCCCACCTACAACAGATGAGAAAATTATGAATACCGACATTGATAAAACCATTGGCCAGCCTTCCCCGCAAACACTGGAAGAGCAGTTAACACTTTTTAAGCAGCATCTGCTGGAGCTACCGGCAACCGCCAGCGAGCTGGATAAAAGCCGGGCAGTACTGGACATAGCGGAAACTGAGCTGGCGCTGGAACACAAAGATGAAGCCTGGAAACTGGCGCGTGCGACACTCACGGTGTTTCTGCAATTTGATGCCTGGCAGGAAGCGGTGGAAGCCTGCAATGTGCTGTATCAGGCCGATCAACCGGCATCAATTTCTGCGCTGGGTCAGGGTGTCTGGCTGGCGGTGAGTTTTCCCATCCATGCCGACACCAGTGTCGCCATGCTCACCCATATTGTTGACGAAACCCCAAATGACTCCGATGGTGCCGGGGTGGCCGCGATGGCCGCCTGCTATATCACCGACATGCGTGCCGATGATGACAAGCATGAAAGTCTAACTTTTCTTGCGCGTAATTTGTTGGGGCAGGTGGCTCAGCGGCACAGCAAGGTGAATTCACAGGAGCAACTGGAAATCTGGATCGACAAACTGGAATTGCGCGAGCCACAGGTCTTTCTGCCGCGCCTGTCGATGATGCTAAATATTATGGTCGGTGAGGAGTGGTGGTTTGATCGTGAAGAGTTGCGGCAGAAAATGCCGGATGCCTAAATCTGAAAATCG
>CAZIJT010000269.1:0-1985 GCA_964539595.1 uncultured Thiohalophilus sp.
CAATGGGAAAAGGATGATCCATCAACATTACATACCATTGAGGTTTTTGTGCATGATAAGCAGGGACGGGTTATTCGTGATTTTATGGCTGCGTACTTACCTTTTTACCATAATGCACCGACTCAAACGTTAATCAGCATTCACCACTACACCGGTAATTTGTATGCGTTTCGTAGTTTTGATGCTTCAGGAGATGTGGTATTGGAACGTTGCACAGGTAAAAATAAAAAAGGTCAGGATGTAAATATGCTTCTTGATGAAGATGATCTGATTTATGATCCCGATGATATTATGGCAACAAAAGATTACAACAGCTGCTTTGATGGTTTAAAACAAGATAAGCTCGGAAAATACATCATCCCTCAATAGGATTTTGTAGGTCGGCCTTCAGGCCGACGCAGCGCTCATTTATTGAGCATATGTTTTCATTTCAGGGAATGATTAAAATAAATTTGATATTTATAGTTCGTAGCCAGACTAATACTCTCCAATATATTAATCAGGTGAGGGGTACTATGATACCGACCTACTTACACGGATAGCGAGAAGTTAGAGAGCAAGGCAAAAATTAGCGAAAAAGCGGAGTGTACGATTAGTACATGGCATTTTGAGTTGGTTTTTCGTAGTGCCCCACATTTATATTATATAGAGGGTGAACGCCGCTATCTGGCTTTGCAGCATTCGTGATTATTTATCGTGAAAATTTTCCGCAGCATCTATCGTATTTTGTAACAATGTTGCTACTGTCATAGGACCAACGCCACCGGGGACAGGAGTGATCCAACCTGCATTTTTTTGAGCCGCAGCAAAATCTACATCACCCACCAGTTTGCCATCATCCGTGCGGTTAATGCCTACATCAATCACCACAGCACCGGGTTTCACCCATTCACCTTTAACGATACCGGGTTTGCCAACGGCAACCACAACAATATCTGCCTGGTTGACCTTGGTTTCGAGATTTTTAGTAAAGCGGTGAGAGATGGTAACGGTACTTCCTGCCAGTAACAGTTCCATCGCCATGGGGCGGCCTACATGATTAGAAGCCCCCACAATCACAGCATCCTGGCCTCGAATTGGCTCTCCTGTACTTTCAAGCAGCGTCATCACACCACGTGGAGTGCAAGAGCGTAAAACAGGCATACGTGTCACAAGTCGCCCCACATTATATGGGTGGAATCCATCAACATCTTTATCCGGTTTGATGCGCTCAATCACTGTCTCAGTATCAATGTGATCGGGAACAGGGAATTGCACCAAAATACCATCAATCGCCTCATTTTCATTCAGCTCGTCAATAATGGATAAAAGCTTTTCCTGAGAAGTGTCGCTGTCTAAATTGTAAGCAATAGACTCAATCCCCACTTCTTCACAGCCTTTACGCTTATTTCTAACGTAAACCTCAGAAGCCGGGTCACTACCCACTAAAATCACAGCAAGACCGGGTTTACGTAAACCGTTCTCCACACGCTTATCAACACGCTTTTTAAGCGATTTACGTAGTTCGGCAGCGATGTGTTTGCCATCAATAATTTGAGCGGTCATAAGGCTATTCTCATGGGTGAATTTAGGGCGCTATAATCTCACGTCAGCTCGAATTTCGCCAATATAATAAGATTAATAAACAGGATTGACCTTGCCGCATTTCACTAGTATTATCGCGCCCTTGTTACAGCACCCAGAAGAAGTTTGTAACAATGTCGGGGCATAGCGCAGCCTGGTAGCGCATCTGGTTTGGGACCAGAGGGTCGGGAGTTCGAATCCCCCTGCCCCGACCACTATTTTAAAGCAATATTTCTAAATGGATTATTGCCAGATTAGGGAAGAGGTAGAACTTCAGAATTAATAAGTTCGGTAGTCCAAATAATCCTTCTATTCCAATCAATTTATCGGCAGGATTGAAGCATTTTCTGCGCCTGTAGCTCATCCGGATAGAGCATCGGCCTTCTAAGCCGAGGGTAGCAGGTTCGAGTCCTGCCAGGCGC
>CAZIJT010000270.1:0-1927 GCA_964539595.1 uncultured Thiohalophilus sp.
CAGCAATGGCTCTAATTCCCTGTTTTTGCAGTTTTTCTGCTACTGCTTGCACATATTCGGCCTGATTATCAGTAATTCCCATCACTACCACCTGATTCGGTGCCAGCCAGAGTGGAAAAGCACCGGCATAATGCTCAATCAAAATACCGATAAAACGCTCCAGAGATCCCAAAATAGCGCGGTGCAACATCACCGGGATCTGCCGTGTTCCATCCTCAGCCACGTACTGAGCATCCAGTCGTCCCGGCATATTGAAATCGACCTGAATGGTGCCGCACTGCCAAACTCTGTCCAGACAGTCGCGCAGGGAAAATTCGATCTTCGGCCCGTAAAATGCGCCCTCGCCCGGCTGCAAATCCCATTTCAAATCCGTGGCTTCAAGTGCAGTAGCCAAAGCCGCTTCGGCCTTGTCCCAAACTTCGTCCGAGCCCACCCGTTTTTCCGGGCGGGTGGAGAGTTTGATAATCACATCATCAAAACCAAAATCATGATAGACCTCGAATAACAACTCGATAAAATCTGAAACCTCAGACTGGATCTGCTCTTCGGTACAGAAGATATGTGCGTCATCCTGAGTAAAGCCGCGCACCCGCATCAAGCCATGCAACGTGCCCGAAGGCTCATTACGATGACAGGAACCAAACTCGGCCATGCGTAACGGCAAGTCGCGGTAGCTCTTGAGTCCCTGATTGTAAATTTGAATATGGCAGGGACAGTTCATCGGCTTGACCGCATATTCGCGGTTTTCCGAATGAGTGGTGAACATGTCATCCTTAAATTTGTCCCAGTGACCTGACTTTTCCCACAGGACTCTATCGGCCAAATTCGGCGTCCGCACTTCGCCATAGCCGTGCTGGCGCAGTAGCTTACGTATGTATTGTTCGATTTCCTGATACAGCACCCAGCCATTGTCGTGCCAGAAAATCATTCCCGGCGCTTCTTCCTGCGAGTGGAACAGATCCAGTTGCCGACCCAGCTTGCGATGGTCGCGCTTCTCAGCTTCTTCCAGCCGATGTAAATAGGCCTTCAGCGCTTTCTTGTCGTTCCAGGCCGTGCCATAAATCCGTTGCAACATTTCGTTATCAGAATCGCCGCGCCAGTAGGCACCGGCCAGCTTCATCAGCTTGAAGGCCTTAATTTTGCCGGTGGATGGCACATGCGGGCCTCGACAGAGATCGGTAAAGTCACCCTGCTTATATAAAGAAAGATCCTGACCTTCGGGAATCGACTCAATAATCTCAGCTTTGTAGTTTTCACCCAGATCACGGAAATAACGAATGGCCTCATCGCGCGACATGACGGAACGCTCGATGGGAATATTCTGCTTTACCAGTTCCTTCATCTTTTTCTCAATCAACGCAAGATCAGATTCGGCAAAGGATTCTTCACGGGCAAAGTCATAATAAAACCCGGCATCGACCACCGGACCAATGGTGACCTGCGTTTCGGGGAAGAGTTGCTTCACTGCCTGCGCCATCAGATGTGAGGCCGAATGGCGAATGATCTCCAGCCCCTGTTCGTCCCGAGCCGTCACCAGCGACAACAAAGCATCATCTTTAATCAGATAACTGGCATCCACCAGTTGTTCGTCAACCTTACCGGCCACGGTGGCACGCGCAAGCCCCTCGCCAATATCAGCAGCGACATCCATCACGGTAACGGGATTTTCAAACTCGCGTTTCGAGCCATCGGGGAGGGTAATTACAGGCATAGCAGCACCTTGTTCGGCCAGTGGTGACCCCTACCAAAGGCCACATGAGGCGTCATTATAATTTGAATAGATAGAGGCTGGTAAACCCCTCTACGAGCTTGCTGCAATAAAAACCGGAGCCTTGTGATATTCAGCAGGCCGATTAATATAATCAACAACTTAACGCGCTTTTCAGCGAAACGCGAACTTTACAGGAATCAGGATCGTGCGTAAAGC
>CAZIJT010000271.1:0-1921 GCA_964539595.1 uncultured Thiohalophilus sp.
TCAGAGTTTCCCTAATCTAAGGGGCTCTTCCGCTTTGCAAAGGTTCAGACCGGAAATGCTACCAGGTGATCCAGTCCCAGCCGGATGCGCACCTTCTCGCCGGTGCGGTGATCGTGATGGCTGGGGAAGAGCGACTGAACTTCCAGTCCGGAATCAAATTTTAAGGTATACAGAATTTCCGCCCCCTTGAATGCGCGTTGGGTAACTTGCGCGCAAAGCTCACCCGCCTCATCAGGAATAATATCATCGGGACGCAGCAGTAATTCCACCCGGCTGCCAAGCGGCCATTCGTAAGCACGATCCCCCTTGATGCTGCCAATCTCCGTTTTCACCGTATCATGTGCGGTCAGCTCGCCGGGGACAAACACGCCCTGACCGATGAAGTCGGCAACGAAGCGGTTATCCGGTGAATGATAGAGGTTGTAGGCCGTATCGCGTTGTAGAATTTGTCCGTCATTCATCACACAAATCTGATCGCCGATGGCGAAAGCTTCATGTTGATCATGGGTGACCAAAATGCCGGTGGCATTCCTGTGCTTAAGAATTTGTCGGACTTCCATGCTCAGACGTTCACGCATGTCTACATCCAGATTGGAAAAGGGTTCGTCCAGTAAGACTAGATCAGGTTGTGGAGCCAATGCGCGTGCTAGCGCGACACGTTGCTGTTGTCCACCCGATAGCTCATGCACATAGCGATGACCCAACTGGTTGAGACCCACGATCTCGAGCATTTCATCCGCGATTTTCTGGCGCTTGATCTTGCTCATATTGCGCAGGCCGAAGCTGATGTTCTGGCAGACGTTCATATGTGGGAATAGCGCATAGTCCTGAAACACCATACCGATATGGCGTTTTTCGGGCACCAGCGTATAGCCGGGATAGGCGACCTTTTGCTGGCGAATGAGGATTTCACCCTGTCCCAGAGCCTGAAAACCGGCAATGGCGCGTAACACCGTGGTTTTGCCGCAACCGCTGGGGCCGAGCAGGCAAATCAGATCGCCCTGATTCACATGCAGGCTAAGATCGGCAATCACGGTATGGCCATGATGATGGCAGTTGATATGTTTTAGCTCGAGCAGCGGACCCATGTATCTTGATACTGTGGTGAGAGGTGGAGGGAAATAATATCAGACCTGGAGCGGGAAGGGGGGAAATCCGCTTTCTGATTGTGTTTGCTACGGGGTTATTTTTTTAGCCCAGAAGGCTGCTTTAGCTGGGTCTGGGGAGAGGTCGAATAGCCCCTGCTCATAGACCTGTGCCAGGGTGCGAATGGCATCGGCATTGCCCTGACGGGCAGATTGATGCCAGAGTTTGAGGGCGGCTGGCACATCTTTTTTTGTCCCCTTACCGTAGGCCAACATTACCCCGAGATTAAACTGGGCTTCAGGATGGCCACGCTCAGCCGCTTGTTGCCACCAGTAGATCGCATCTTTACTACTTGGATAACCAAAACGCCGTTGCTTATAAATTACGCCCAGGTTATAGGCGGCATCGACACTGCCATATTTGGCGGCCTGTTTGAACCAGTGTTTGGCCGCGCGGTAGTCTTCCTCAACACCCAGGCCTTTCATATAAAGCAGGCCGATATTGTATAGCGCGTCGGCATTATTTTCCTTCGCCAGTGGCTGCCAGTAAGCCATCGCCTGCGAGTAATCACCGGCATTGAAGGCACGTAGACCATCATTTAAAGCGCTAGCCCGTGTACTATTAAATGAAAACACAAGCAGGATGCAGGCTAAAAGCAGAAAAGCGATAGCGTGTATTGTTTTACCGGTTGTGCAAGTTGGAGATATTATTTTCACCATTATATTAACGGCGAAGCTTGTTGGAAACTTTAGAGGAACGCTGATTAATCTTCATTGGCTATAATCCCTTGCAGTTTGCTGCGAAGTTTTATTGTAGGTTCGGCTTCAGCCGTACC
>CAZIJT010000272.1:0-1898 GCA_964539595.1 uncultured Thiohalophilus sp.
GAATAAAGCCCCCCCCGCAAAGCCCGGTACGCCCACATTTTTACCACATCGTTGATGAATAACCAGAGCAACGCATAGCCCCAGATCCACAAGGCGGCTTCCCAGCCGATTGGGGTGATCCAGATACCGTAAACAGCAATCAACGTACCTAATATTTCAGTACCAAAAGTCGCACCAAACAATAAGGACGATGGCCACGGTCGTTGCCAGAACCAGCCTTCGACCCGGGTGATATAAAGTGTGCTGTGCCCGGCGACGATCAGTTTCAAAAACAGCAGGCTGCGAATCATTTCTTCGTCAAAGCCCCGCTCCTGCAAAATAAAAAACAACAGGAACGATGAGACCACGCCGCTGATCCCTAGCACACTGGAAATGGTCAACAACTCGCGCATATTCCAGCGCACCGGCGAGGCGCGCACCCGGGTATTGTCATAGGCAATCGCAAGAATCGGAATGTCGTTGAGCAGTGCCAGCAAGATGATCATCAACGCGGTAATCGGATAGAAGTTGAAGACCACGATGCTCAGGGTCATAAATAAAATAATCCGAATCGTTTCGGCAATGCGGAAAGTGGCATAGCTCTTCATGCGCTCAAAGGTAATGCGCGCCTGCTTGACCGCTTCATTGATCACCGACAACCCCGGCGCGGTCAGAATAATATCCGCCGCCGCCCTTGCCGCATCAGTGGCATTAGATACGGCAAAACCACAGTCCGCTTTTTTCAGCGCCGGTGCATCGTTCACCCCGTCGCCAGTCATCGCCACAATGTGACCGCCCTTTTGCAGGGTATCGACGATGCGGTATTTATCTTCCGGCACCACCTCGGCAAAAATATCGACGGACTCAATCATTTCCACAATCGCCGACTCATGCGTGTGTAAAAATTCCCGCTCCAGCAGACGCGTATCATAGAGTTCCTGCAACGTCTCCATCACCTCATCAGCAAACTGTTGTGATTCACGGTGACTGACATCCCCCTTCAAACGCTGGTAAATCGCCGCGCTCAACGCCGAAGCCATAGTCAGTAATTCTTCGCTGCCGCTACCGGATAACTGCGCCGAACGAATCGCTTCCTGCTCCAGCCCCAGTAAACTGCCAATCTCGCGGGCAATAGCCAGATTATCGCCGGTGACCATTTTCACCGTCACCCCATCGGCACGCATATCGTCGATGACCTGACGCGAATCCCTGCGCGGTGGATCGTAAAGTGGAATCAGGCCAATCAATTCCAGCTTTTCATTCTCCCGCTGACGTCCCACCGCCAGCGTCCGATAGCCTCGTGCCGCCAGCAAGTCCACCGTCCGATTCAATTCGGTAACCCTGGCGTCATCCAGCCCGGCCATTTTGATCAGCACCTGCGCCGCACCTTTAACTACCTTAAAAGATTCACCCTGCGCTTCAATCTCCGCCTCGGTACGCTTGCGCACCGGATCAAAGGGCGAAAAAGAAAGCTGGTGATAAGCCTGCCAGTCCAACGCGGGGAAATGTTCATCCAGATAATGAAAAATCGGCAGCTCGATGGGATCGTTATTTTCCAGTTTTGAGGCCAGCGCAGCATACAAGAATAAATCCTGTTCACTAAAACCATCCAGCGCCACCGGATCGGCCACCTGCATTTCATTGCGCGTCAGCGTGCCAGTTTTATCGGAGCAAAAAATATCCACCCCGGCCAGTTCTTCAATCGCCGTCAATTTTGAGACAATCGCCTGACGACGCGCCAGATTGAGTGCCCCCACCGCCATGGTCACTGACAGCACCGCCGGCAGGGCAACCGGAATCGCCGCCACTGTCAGCACTAACGCAAAGCGGGCAATTTCAAGAAAGTCCTCGTGGCGAAACAGCGACACCATAATGATCAACAGCACCAATGCCAGAGTCAGCAAAATAAGGAAATTGCC
>CAZIJT010000273.1:0-1890 GCA_964539595.1 uncultured Thiohalophilus sp.
CTTCTCACTCGTGCGAGCGAAGAATTTATCATTGTACTTGATGAAGAAAATCATCGACACCAGGTACGACTGGACTATATCTGCCACTGCACTATTCTCGGTGAGCTGTGCCAATGATATATCTCGGCACCCCGGCTTAGCTGGAGGCAATACTCTCTAAATAAAAGCCCGGTAGGGTGGGCACAATTTTTGTGCCTACGCGGAATACTTAAGTTAATACTGCAAACATGTCTGTCGATAGCAAACTGAAAAACGTCCCCCCTTATATCACCCGTGACCAGTCTGAAATCCGGGAACTGATTCATCCCTCAATACACGGCAACCGTTCGCAAAGTCTTGCCGAAGCCGTGATCCGGCCCGGACAGGCAACCCGGCTACATCGACACCGGCAAAGCGAAGAAATTTATCATATTACCCGTGGCCAGGGCCGAATGACCCTGGCAGATAAAGTCTTCAAGGTCGATGTCGGCGACAGTATCTGCATCCCCCCCGGTAGCCCACACTGCATAGAAAACATTGGTTCGGAAAATCTGCATCTATTATGTATGTGTTCTCCTGCCTACTCGCACAACGACACTGAACTGCTGGAGCGTTAATAAAAATATGCGCATCGGAATTGATCTTGGCGGCAGCAAAATAGAAGGCATTGCGCTTGATGACTCGGGCCTGGAATTATTTCGCCAGCGTACCCCTACGCCGCAGCATGACTATACTGCAACGCTCGAAACCATCTTTGATCTTGTGCAGCAGATTGAACATCACTGTAATAAGAAGGGCAGTCTAGGGATCGGCATTCCGGGTGCAATATCCCCGGCGACAAACAAAGTTAAAAACGCCAATTCCACCTGGTTAATCGGCCAGTCCCTGCAACAGGATCTGGAGGCACGGTTATCACGTCCCGTACGTATCGCCAACGACGCCAACTGCTTTGCCGTTTCTGAGGCAACCGATGGCGCAGGCTGTGACGCCAGCGTCGTTTTTGGTGTGATTATCGGTACCGGCGTCGGTGCCGGCATCTGCATCAACAGGCAACCGCTGGTGGGCTGTAATGCGATAGCTGGCGAATGGGGTCATAACCCCCTGCCCTGGCCACGAGAAAGTGAACTGCCGGGCAGACGCTGTTATTGCGGCAAGCAGGGCTGTATTGAAACCTGGCTCTCCGGCCCCGGCTTTACCCGCAGCTATCAGGAAACAGGAGGACAGGCGCAGAACCCACAGGAAATTCTTGAACAGGCGACGCAGGGAAATATGCTGGCAGAAAAGGCGCTACAGGATTACGAAGATCGGCTGGCGCGCTCACTGGCGAGTGTAATCAACATTCTTGATCCTGGCGTCATCATCCTCGGCGGCGGCATGGGCAATATCAGCCGCCTGTATGAGAACGTTCCCCGTCAATGGGCACAGTACGTTTTTTCTGATCGAGTCGATACCCGGCTATTGCCCCCGACGCACGGGGATTCCAGCGGCGTGCGCGGCGCCGCCTGGCTGTGGCCAAAAGAAAACCGCATCTAAAAAGCTCTGATTAACTCTGTTCGTGGTGAGCCTGTCGAACCATGAATACCGAATGCAATAAAACCAGTATCTTAGAAATTACCCCCTTCAACAAGCTCAGGGCGAACGGAGTTAATCAGAACTTCTCTGAGTCTATTTGTCAAATAACAGCCGGCGCTATACGGCTAGACCAGCGCTTATTCCTTACATTTTTTACATGTGTTTAGCCCGATCAGCGGATACAGCGGGCAGAAATTGAAAAGCCCTGTCAACAGAGGCACCAGCCCCACGCGGTCTTCGGCCCAACAAATACAAGGCTGATCAGTAGCAAACCCACGATGATACGAATAATCTTGTCGACACCACCTACGTTTTTCATCCTCTTCTCCTCTGACATAT
>CAZIJT010000274.1:0-1880 GCA_964539595.1 uncultured Thiohalophilus sp.
GAAGAAGACATGGGAGCCGGTCACATGGGGGAGACGGAATTCGCTGCTGGCCTGTTTTATCTTTATGCCTGCATTGACCGTGATCTGCTGGAAGATAATCTGGGCGGAGATGGTGAGTTAGCCAACAAAACCATAGCTTCTTTTATTGAATGTGCTGCAACAGTAGCACCCACCGGCAAACAGAACAGTTTCGCTTCTCGTGCTCGTGCTTCCTATATCCTCTGTGAATGCGGCAATCAACAACCACGTTCATTGTCCGTAACCTTTTTACAGCCCGTCAATGACAGTGACATGCTCAATACGGCCATAGATCAGTTGAATAAAACTATGCAGAACATGGACAAGGTGTATGGCGACTGTGCGGAGAAACGCAAATCTATGAACGCATGTACTGGCGAAGGCAGTCTGGCGGAAATTATTGCATGTGCCACGGAGTAATCTCATGAAGGAATATCTTTTATTTCGGTTGTATGGCCCCATGGCCGCATGGGGTGATATTGCGGTAGGTGAACAACGACCTAGTCATACACACCCTTCGAAATCAGCCATTATTGGATTACTGGCGGCTGCGTTGGGTTTTCATCGTGATGAAGAAGATAAGCATAATAAATTAAATTCGGAAGTGAGTTTTGCCACGCGGGTTGATGCTCCCGGTGAAATATTACGGGACTATCACACCACACAGGTGCCATCCCAGGTAAGAAATAAGGTTTTTTATACGCGGCGTGATGAGTTGGCGGCAGAAAAACTTAATACTATTCTATCGCAACGGGATTACCGTACCGATGCCTGTTATACCGTCGCTGTATGGTTAAATAAGGAGTCATCCAACGGATCCTTGCAAAAATTTGAACTAGCCCTGCGGCAACCGAAATTTGTACTTTATCTTGGTCGCAAATCCTGTCCACTTTCTTTACCGCTCGCGCCGCAAATTGTTCATGTGGAAAACTTGAAACAGGCATTTGATAAGTTCCCTATTGGTGAGAAATTGTTGCGGCATCTACCAGAGCAAAAACAAATAACCTATTATTGGGAACAGATTGATTTTCCAGTATCTGGTTTTCCTTCGGATGCTTTGCATTGGACTGGATCGCGCCGAGATGGCTTATTAAGCCGCAAACGCTGGCAATTTACTAACCGGGAGGAACATTATCTTAGCCAGTCATTTAAGGAGGAGCAAGAATGATGTACTTCAGCCGAGTATCCATTAATCCTTCTGCTGTCGATGTGAAACAGTTAGCATGTCTTGCATGTGCTGATGGTTATCGTGAACATCAACAACTTTGGCGTTTGTTTAATGAAGACCCGGATGCAAAACGGGATTTCCTGTTTCGCAGGGAGCAGGTTCAGGGTTGGCCTCGTTTTTTTATGGTTTCAGGCCGCAAGCCGGAAAAAACTGATGGCATATGGAATATTGAACCCAGGGAATATAACCCAAAGATTCATAGTGGCCAACAACTGGCGTTCAGTATAAGAGTGAACCCAGTTGTTACACGTACAGGAAATGACGGTAAAAAACGTCGTCATGATGTTGTTATGAACCTGAAAAAACAGACTGGCTACCAACAGTTGCCTGGAGACAAGCGGCCGCCGTTAATACAATTGGTTGAGCAAGCCGGTATTGAATGGTTGGATAAGCGGGCAGAAAAACACGGGTTTACTTTTAACTTTGAGGCAGTGCGTATTGATGCATATACTCAGAATCGAGTATTTAAAAAGCGAAACAATCATCCTATATACTACAGCACCCTTGATTTTACAGGGGTGCTGACAGTGACCGAACCAGATACTTTTAAGACAGCACTTTATCATGGTATTGGTCCAGCCAAAGCCTTTGGCTGCGGCCTTCTGCTGGTTCGTCGAATCTGAGCTCGCCTTGA
>CAZIJT010000275.1:0-1868 GCA_964539595.1 uncultured Thiohalophilus sp.
TACAATTATTTACACTCGCCAATCGAACCCACCGCACAGATACGGCCATCGGTCCAGGTGGCATTATCAAACTTGGCTTTCATCAGAATCGCGCCGTTCAAATTCGCACCGCGCAAATTCGCGCCGCTTAGATCCGCATCCAGTAAATTAACTTTTTGTAAATTCGCCAACATCAGGTTGGCACCTTGTAAATTGACGCCATGCATATGTGCGCCTTCCAGATTCGCCAACATTAGATTCGCTTCTTTCATGCTCCCTAACTGAATAATCGAATAGGACAAATTTGCACCGCGCAAGTTGGCCTTGTCCAGCCGAATAGAGGCCAGAGATGATTCGTGCATATCCACTCCGGGGGCTTCTACCCCAACTCGCACCGCCCACGAACACTGTGCGCCCGGTTCAAACTTACAAATTTTATTGACGTTACCCAGCTTCTCCAGATCGTCCGTCCAGGCCTGCGCGCTACTTAAGTAGCTTAGGGAGAAAAGCAGCGAAACACCTAAAATTGTGGTACGAATAAATGTGCTCATGCCGTTCTCCTTGATTGAGGTGATGGCTGTCATAAGTGGCAGAAGCATAGCCCCCAGACTGTTGAGAAGCAAGCCCGCCCCAGACTGAAAACGCGTTAGTTCGACGGCAGCAATAAAGCATCCAGCTGCTGCAAGCGGGCGGGCGTACCCACGTCAAACCACTGCCCCGCATAGTGCTCAGCACTGATCCTGCCCTCCGTCATCGCCGCACGTAAAATAGGGGCAAGGGCTCGCCGCCCTGCTGCTAATCCAGCAAATAACGCAGGAGAATAAAGACCCATGCCGCTAAACGTTAATCGTTGCTCACCATCCATGCCGAGCAACCCTTTTTCCAGCACAAAGTCTCCCTCCGGATGTTGCGGCGGATTATCAACCATGAGCAAATGCGCCAGACAATCAGCCGCTAACGTTTGTCTCACAAGTTTTTGTAACGAACAGTCCGACCAGATATCGCCATTGATCACCAGAAAAGGATCATCGCCTAATAGTGGCAAAGCCTGAATAATTCCGCCCGCGGTTTCCAGTGCTTCCGGTTTTTCAGGCGAATAGTAAATACGAATACCATAGGCACTCCCCTCACCCAGCCTCGCTTCAATTTGTTCACCTAACCAGGCATGGTTGATCACTACCTCGCTAATTCCAGCCTGTACTAGAGCTTCAATATGCCAAACGATCAACGCTTTGCCGCCAACTTCAAGCAGGGGTTTAGGGGTGGTGTCGGTCAGTGGCCGCATACGTTCACCGCGACCGGCGGCCAGAATCATGGCTTTCATTTGTTCGTCCGTATTTTTCTATAGCGAAACAGCATACCGTAGAATGAGGGAGAAAATCTTTAACGCAAAGACGCAGCGACGCTAAGGTCGCAAGGTTACCTATATTATGTCGGCTATTTTTCTTTGCGCCGCTGCGTCTTTGCGTTGGATTTTATTTCCCAAAAACAAAAAAAGCCCCGCCATTGCTGACGGGGCTTTTCGCTTTCCAGCTCAATTAAGCGGCTGGAAAAAGGCTCAGATGACCGGCTTACATCATGCCGCCCATACCACCCATTCCGCCCATGCCACCCATATCAGGCATGCCACCACCCGCACCGGCATCATCTGCAGGGGCATCGGCAACCATAGCTTCAGTGGTGATCATCAGACCGGCAACTGAGGCTGCATTTTGCAACGCAGCACGAGTAACCTTGGTCGGATCCAGAATACCCATTTTGATCATATCGCCATACTCGGAAGTAGAGGCATTGTAACCAAAGTTACCCTTGCCTTCTTTCACCTTGTTAACCACAACCGAAGCTTCATCACCGGCGTTTTTAACAATCTGACGCATCGGTTCTTCAAT
>CAZIJT010000276.1:0-1860 GCA_964539595.1 uncultured Thiohalophilus sp.
CAGATTTAGAATTATCGCTTTGCTGGGAACTGCCGGGCTAACTGATGGAATACGCCAGACTGATTCTTCGCACCAGTCACTGAATTCATCAACGTTCATGGCGTAGCTAATGTACGCACCCTGAGCAATTTCACAGCCTTCACTGGCAAGACGCTGAAACAGGGCTTCACTGGAAACACCTTCGGCCACCACCTCGTAGTCCATATTATGCGCCAGCTCGATAATAGAGCGCACGATCATGGCATCGGCCTTATTATTCAACATGCCCTGCACAAAAGACATATCGATCTTGATCTCATCAACCGGCAAATTCTTCATATAAGCCAGCGAGGTATAACCGGTACCAAAGTCATCAATGCTGAGTCTCACACCCATGCGGTGCAACTGGCTGAGAATGTCCTGCGCCCGCTCTGGCTCCTGCATGATCGCAGTTTCAGTAATTTCCAGTTCAAGGTATTTAGCCGCCAGTCCAAAGTCATTGAGCATGATCTGAATTTCTTCGGCTAAATCCAGATTGTGGAGCATGCGTGGTGAAAGGTTGATGGCAACTGATAATCGCAGCCCGTCGTGATGCCAGCGGGCACATTGGGCAATACCGGTTTTTAGTGTCCACCAGGTCAGCGGTTTGATAATGCCCGTCTGCTCGGCAAGATCAACAAAAACGCTGGGCTGAATATAGCCGTAGATAGGGTGTTGCCAGCGCAGCAAGGCTTCAACACTATTGATCTGGCGCTGGCTAATGTCGACTTTGGGCTGGTAATGAAGCTCAAGCTTTTCTTCATCAATAGCACGACGCAGATCGCCCATTAGGGTCAGGCGTTTCAGACTGTGGGGATCTTTGTCCCGGTCATAAAAAGCAAACAGCTCATCATGATGCTTGGCCAGATACATCGCCGTATCGGCATGTCGAATTAGCGTGTTGGTATCTTCACCATGCTCGGGGTAACAGGCAATGCCAAGACTGGTTTCCGCCTCCAGCAACAGCCCCTTGATAATAAATGGCTTCTTCAGTGTGGCGGTAATTTTTTCGATAGTCCCATGAACATATGCCTTATGGGTGTATGTCAGCAAAATAGCGAACTCATCCCCGCCCATGCGAGCCAAGGTATCGTTTTCGGAGAGCAGGCCATGCAGGCGCTCTGAAATCTGGCATAACAGCTGATCGCCAATATCGTGACCCAACGTATCGTTAACTTCCTTGAAGCGATTCAGATCCATGACTATCAGCGCCAGCTGTGACTCATTGCTCTTTGCCTGGCTAATATTTTTTTCCAGTTTTTTATGCAAGCACAGACGATTGGGAAGGCGGGTTAAACTATCGTGGGTGGCCTGATGTTGAATGGCGCGAGTCTGCGCCTGTAGTTTTTTTGAGATCGCAGTAGAAATCAGGATCCCCAGCCAGCTTGCCAGCCAGAGGATAATCAGACCCGTGATTATCATGCGCATGATTAGGTTGGTAAGCCAGCTACTGTTGTACTGGCTATGATAAATTTGTAGCAGTTGGTAGGGCGAGCCGGAAATCGAAGTGCGTTCCCACAACCAGGTCTTTCCTGCAATATTTAGTTGCCCGGTTATCGCCGCCGCCAGAATAAGCGGTGGCGGATTATCCCGCCAGGCCTCCGGCAACTGCTGTTGTATAAACTGGCTGTTGCTGTCTAACAGGCTAAGTGAGAAGGGATGCATCGGCGCATCCTGCAGGTAGGCCAGCAACTGTTGCCGCTCCGGCTTGTGTTGATAGCGTTTTGCCAGAATCCCGGCCTGATGCTGTATCGAAGTGTGAAGAATGCGTTTTTCGTTATCGAGACTGGCCGTGTGCGTTATCTGATAGGTAATAAAACCAAAGATAAGCAACACGCCGAG
>CAZIJT010000277.1:0-1857 GCA_964539595.1 uncultured Thiohalophilus sp.
TTTTTCAGACCGTTGCACGATTGCTGAGTTTTACCAAGGCGGCTGAAGAGCTGCATATGACCCAGCCTGCGGTGACCTTTCAGGTGCGCCAGTTAGAAGAACAGTACAATACCCGGCTGTTTGACCGCACCCACAACCGCATCAGCCTGACCGAAGCCGGGCGCAAGGTGTACGAGTCGGCGATACACATTTTTGAACACTATGCGGAAATGGACAACGCGGTGCGTGAGCTGACCGGCGATGTTGGCGGGGTGTTAATCCTCGGTGCCAGCAGCACCATTGCCGAATACATGCTGCCAGTTCTATTGGGCGACTTTAAAAAAGAATATCCTGATGTCAGCATCCGTCTCAAAGTCTCCAATTCAGACGGTATCGTCAGTCAGGTGGAAAACAACACGATTGATCTGGGTGTGGTCGAAGCGCCGGTCAATAATAAAAATCTGGTAGTCGAAGAATGCCGCACCGACGAACTGGTGCTGATAGTCCCGCCCGCCCACGAATTGGCCACGCGAGAAAACGTCTGCCCCAAAGAATTGATCAACTACCCGTTTATCTGCCGCGAAGAAGGTTCGGGCACGCGCGAAGTGATGCTTGAAAGCATGTCCGCCGATGGCGGTGGCAGCGCAGCCGATCTGAATGTAGTGATGGAGCTGGGTAGTCTGGAAGCCATCAAAGGTGCGGTGGAAGCAGGCATGGGCATTTCGGTGCTCTCCAGCGCAACCATTATTAAGGAACTCAAACTGGGCACTCTGGTTGCAGTTAAGCTGGATCCGCCCGCGCGGCGACCCTTTTCCTTCGTGCATCAAAAACAAAAATTCCGCGTTCGGGCAATGGATGAGCTGTTAAATTTTGCCCGTAACTACTGCAAGGAACATCAGTGAGCGAGCGGGACGAACGCCTGCTGGAAATCCTGCGCAGCCTGCCGGAAGCCGAAGCCGGTTCCTTGCTGGATTACGCCGAGTTTCTACACAGCCGCGCGCCACAGAATCAACTCCTGCAGGCACTGTCTTCCGCAGCAGCCATGAAGGGGATTGCCACCGACAACGCGGTGCCGGTTCCCGTCGCCATTGCTGCACGCAAATCGGAAAACATCGAACCGACCAACATTCCCCGTCCGGAAACTGAAACCATCATCGGCGCGGTCAAGCGCCTGTCTGAAACCTACCACATGCTCAGCAAAGACAAGATGCTGCATGAAACCGCTGATCTGGTCGGCCAGAGTTTGATGGGCTCACGGGAGACGGCGGATGTGATTGACGAACTGGAAGAGGTGTTCCAGCGAAATTATGAACAACAGTTTGGACAAACTGAATCTACATGATCGACATTCTAAAGGTCTGGTTCAACCGTTACTTTTCTGATCCGCAGGCGGTACTGTTAGCCGCGATTCTTATCATTGGCTTCACAGTCATCCTGACCATGGGCAACATGCTGGCACCGGTACTGGCCGCCGTAGTGATTGCTTATTTACTGGAAGGCTTGATACGTAAACTGGAACGCAAAGGTTTACGGCGCATCTTCGCGGTCATCGTGGTGTTCTCCCTGTTCAATGCCTTTGTCGCGGTTCTGTTGTTTGGCATTATTCCCCTGCTCTCATCCCAGATCACCGCACTGGCGCGCGAGTTACCCAAATATCTGGAAATTGGTCGCGGCATCCTGATACAACTACCAACGGATTATACTTTTATAAGTGAACGACAGATCCAGCAACTGGTGGATGTGCTCAACCGTGAAGTGGGTTCACTGGGGCAGACCATTTTTACTTTTTCGCTGTCCTCGATTCCCGGCATTATCACCATCATGGTTTACATGATTCTGGTGCCCATGCTGATCTTTTTCTTTCTTAAAGACAAAGCC
>CAZIJT010000278.1:0-1828 GCA_964539595.1 uncultured Thiohalophilus sp.
AACTAATACAGGACACCTGTGAACGCACAAAATATCGAGCCTGATCGCCACCTTAGTCTGCGCCAATTGTTGCAGATGCTGGTTAGCGACGAGCGTTTACATCAGGCTGAAGCCGAGGCCTTCCTTGCGCCGGGGCGCAATGCGCGACTGGATATTCATCCACTGGTAATCATTGCCGAACGTGAATGGCCAGACAAACAGACTGAGGGCAAGTTGCTTACGCTGGATGTGCTGATGCAATGGCTGGCGCAGCATAGCGAGATGTCTTTTTTTCGCATCGATCCGCTTAAGGTGGATGTCACTGCCATCACTGCGGTGACTTCGTCAGCCTATGCCAGCCGCCATAAAATTCTACCGGTGGAAGTTAACCAACGAGAAGTGGTGATTGCCACCGCTGAGCCGTTTGTGCGCTGCTGGGAAGCTGAGCTGGCGCACGTTACTGGTCTGGAAATCAAACGGGTGCTAGCTAGCCCACTGGATATCAGCCGCTTTCTGGGTGAGTTCTATTCGGTCAGTCATTCGATTCAGCGCGCTACCGCAGGTAAGGACGAAGATATTCCCGGTATTTCCAATCTCGAACAACTGGTCGAGTTGGGAAAGAGTGGGCGACTGGATGCCAACGATCATGATGTGGTGCAGATCGTTGATTGGCTATTGCAATTTGCCTTTGATCAACGTGCCAGTGATATTCACATGGAACCCCGCCGCGAGAAAGGCAATATCCGTTTTCGCATCGATGGCGTGTTGCACCTTGTTAATGAAATGCCAATGCCGGTGATGACCGCCGTTTCCAGTCGAATCAAGATACTGGGGCGCATGGATGTGGTAGAAAAACGGCGTCCACAGGATGGGCGGATCAAAACTAAAATGCCCGACGGTCATGAGATCGAATTACGTCTCTCGACCATGCCGACGGCATTTGGCGAAAAGCTGGTGCTGCGAATATTTGATCCCGATGTACTGGTGAAAGATTTTTCGGCACTGGGATTCAGTGATCGGGATATCAAAAGCTGGAAGCAAATGATCGCCCAGCCGCATGGCATTGTGCTGGTCACCGGGCCGACCGGTTCAGGCAAGACCACCACCCTGTATTCCAGTCTCAAACAACTGGCACTGCCGGAGGTCAATGTCTGCACGGTGGAAGATCCCATCGAAATGGTTGAGCCGCTGTTTAACCAGATGCAGGTGCAACAGAATATCGGCCTGAACTTTGCCTCAGGTATTCGCACCCTGTTACGTCAGGATCCAGACATCATTATGGTCGGTGAGATACGCGATAAAGAAACCGCGGAAATGGCGATTCAGGCCGCGCTTACCGGCCATCTGGTGCTCTCGAGCCTGCATACTAATGATGCAGCGGCGGCGATTCCCCGCTTGCGTGAAATTGGTATTCCGGCCTATTTAATCAATGCCACGGTGCTGGGCGTCATGGCGCAGCGTCTGACCCGGCAGCTCTGTCCGGACTGTAAACAACCAACAAGCATTGATGAGGATGTCTGGAAGAGCATGACTGCGCCGTGGAAGCTCAATGGTGAAACTACTTTTTTCAAAGCCGTAGGTTGCGCGAACTGCCGCAATACCGGCTATCGAGGCCGCATCGGCCTGTATGAAATGCTAAAAATGACGCCGCAGTTGCGAGCCAATATTGGTCCGGACAGTGATGCCAATGCGATTCGCGCGGAGGCTATTAGGGAAGGCATGATCCAGTTACGTTTATCCGGGGCGCAAAAAATTGCCCAGGGGCTGACAACGGTAGAAGAAGTGATCAAAGTTGTGCCGACGGAAACAGAACTTTAGTCTCTGTTAGCTAGCGAAGTTTATTGTAGGT
>CAZIJT010000279.1:0-1825 GCA_964539595.1 uncultured Thiohalophilus sp.
AGGTTGATCCCGTGCATCTGGGAATCATTTTCCTCGCCAACCTGGAAATCGGCTACCTGACCCCACCGGTCGGCATTAACCTGTTCATCGCCTCCCAACGTTTCGGCAAATCCATTCTCACCCTGTTTCACTCGGCCCTGCCGTTTCTTCTGCTGATGCTTATCTGGCTGTTATTACTGACCTACGTGCCCGCACTGACCCTGTGGTGGCAGTAAGGCACCATGATTTCCCTGATTTGCCGGTAGTTTTCTTAACTTGAAATGTGCATCAATTGTACATACGCTTGAGTTATGGAATACGAATGGGATGCAGGGAAGGCGCTCAGAAATCTGCGAAAACATGGCGTGGATTTCGCCGATGCAGTTATCGCTCTGGAAGATGAGAACGCACTTAGATCGAGGAACGAGACTACGATGAGCAACGTTTCAGGACGCTGGGTATGGGTCCGGAGTTGAATATCCTGTTTGTTGTTCACGCCGAAAAGCTTCCGAATCGCATTCGGATTATTTCTGTTCGCAAAGCCGACCGCAAAGAAACGAAACAGTACTATCAGGGTTTACATCATGAGTGAAGATTTCAGCAAAGCTAAACGGGGTGCGGTGGTAAGGTCAGATCCGGCAAAATGTCGGATCACCATCCGCCTGGATGCGGATGTCATTGATTACTTCAAGCGACTCGTGCACAAGGCAGGTGGTGGGAATTATCAGACCCTTATTAATGAAGCGTTGAAAGCGCATATCAAGGCACAGGACGGGTCTCTTGAAGACACATTGCGAAAAGTTATCCAGGAGGAGCTTAAAAATGCGGTGTAGGATCTCACTCGCCCGTGTTGTTAAAAGACTATTCTATGTAGGTTGGCGCAGAGCAACGCGAAGCCCAACAGGTATAGTTTCACAGGTGGCTTAATTGTTTAAAAGTCCCGCTGGATGAGTTTTATGCCATTTTCAATTTTTTATTGCTTCAATCCATGAATCATCGCTATTGTGAATAAAAATTCTTCCGCAGATTTTATTTTCGACCTTAATTTGAAACCAACATCTTCCACTAACCGGGCCATCCTCAGAAGTGCCTTCCCAAGAGAACTCTAGCCTTTCTTTTCCTTTATCGCTAGTAACTCTGCAATCAATGTATCCGCTTACAACGCCAAATACAAACGAACCAAGATTATCTTTCCCAAATTCAACATACCCTGGTTCAAGCAAGTCAATATAATCTTTATCCCATTATTCCATCTCTACAATCATCCATTCACCATCAAACATACCCATATAATTTTTTCTTTTAGACATGATACTATTTAACTCTACCTTCCGAAATTGCCTCAAACGTAGCATCCAAACTTTCTCTTACATCATCAATCCACTCTATTACTTCACTTGGTGACTCAGTTTGAATTGCTATATTTTGAACTAATAACAATATCGATTTCATTTTCTTAAGATCCCTCACTGATTCCCAGCTCATGGCTTCATCAATATGAAATAGTAATTTGTCTGAATTGGGAAATCCAAAATTACTTACCACTTCATCTCTGAGGTTCATCCACGATCCCTGTAAATCTGAGACAGCTGTTTTTTCATATCCTGTAGGTTCTGTACCAAATTTCATAATTTACACATTAGTCCGGTATTTTCTTGTAAGGCATAACGCCCTCATCAGCAGCAGGCAAAAGGGGCGCGACTTTTTGCGAATGCAAAAATCGTTCACCTCGTTATCAGTTAGATTGAGGTGTCTATTTTTTCGGGGGAAGTCCCCTGTCCGCTGGATGAGTGTGTTAGGCCAATTTTTATAATGCGTCACCTTCTTCCGGCGCAACATTCTTAAT
>CAZIJT010000280.1:0-1825 GCA_964539595.1 uncultured Thiohalophilus sp.
TCCTTCACTTCGTGTGGTGGGTGATGCCTACCCTGAAAATGTTTTATCCTTCACTCGTAGGGTGGGCATTGCCCACCATAAAGCACACCACATTATTCGCCAAACAGGCCGTCATCACCCCGCAGCTTAATGTCGCTTCCCCAATTTAGCGGATACAGCCCATCTCTAACATAGCGATGAAACGTAGAGTATGGCCAATCACAAACACTGGCAACCAGATCATGCTTGACCGGGTTGTAGTGAATATAATTTATATGCTTTTGATAATCATCTTCACTTCTAATTTGATGTTCCCAAAAACGTCGTTGCCATACCGTGCTTTCTCTATGGCGGTATCGTGATTTACTCAGGCGTTCAGTGCGATGCAACAAGTTTCCTGTTTGTTTTGAAAATTGGGCTTTTATAAGCCCCCATCTTTTTGAAAAATCATCATCATTCTGTGGTAGCGTCCAGATGCAATGAAGATGATCAGGTAACAATACCCAGGCATCAATATCAAAAGGATAATAATTACGCACAGATTCAACTGCCTGACGCAAGACCATGCGTGCATTTTTTCTTATAAGAAAACGCTGCCGTTGAAAAGTGACCACGGTAAAAAAATAAGTACCGCCTTTTGTTCTCGCGCGTCGGTAATCAGACATGTCGTTCCCTCGACCCATGTTATTAATCTATAGATAATAATGGTGGGCGATGCCCACCTAACACTGCTCATTTCTGCTTTGGCTTCTTCGCAACGTTGTTACGTAAATAAACTGGTTGCGCCTGTTCTGCACTGAGTAGTTTTTTCTCTGCCCAGTCAAAACGTGCCAGTTCAAGTAACGCAGCCGCACGCGGATAATCTTCACGTTCAGCATCCAGACAACGCACGCCAGCAAGGGCCGATAATTCTTCTCTATACGTCTGACAACCACTGCCTACCGCCAGCCACTCACCCATTTGTTGGTTAATAGCATTTACCGGACTTACCGCTTCCTCGCTCTGTAAACACATGCGACCCTTAGTTAGCTGATAGTAACCCCAATACAGCTCTCCCATGCGCGCATCAATAACAGACAATACCTGTTCGCATCCCTGTTGCTGATGCGCCGCCTGTGCTAACGCCGCCAGACTGGAAATAGAAATCACCGGCAACTCGGCGGCAAACGCCAGCCCCTGCACCACGCTAACCCCAATACGCACACCGGTAAAAGAACCCGGCCCTCGATCCATAACGATGGCATCCATCTGCGCCAATTTTAATTCAGACTGTGTTAATAGTTCATCCACCATTGGCAAGATGCGCTGACTATGGCCGCGTGGAGTGACTTCGTAACGTTCATGAATTTCACCCTTATATAACAGGGCGGCGGAGCAACCTTCGGTTACGGTATCAATGGCGAGTAACTTCATTTTTTATCTCTTCAAAAATTTAGCGGCAAATATTAAACCTTTAAACGCAAAGGCGCTAAGACGCCAGGGGCGCAAAGTATTTATTTTAGAGGCTCATATTAATCTCTACGGGTTAAATTTCCCGCTACTTGCAGCGAAGCAACATCGTAGGTGCGGCTTCAGCCGCACATGTTCGCCTCATGGTGCCCCGTAAGGGTAGAAGGCGAACTTACCACTCATGCCCTGTCAGCTTGCTGCTGGGAAATTTATTTGTCTCCCTGTTACAGACGAAGACTAAATCTCGGTAAGTTGCCGTGTTTAAAACACTGAATCTCAGCATCTACACCCTACCTGGAATAATGAATAAATCAGGTTTCCAGCTCATGTGCTATTGATATTCTTTGCGCCCCTGGCGTCTTAGCGCCTTTGCGTTGTATCCTGTTTTCATACTTCA
>CAZIJT010000281.1:0-1771 GCA_964539595.1 uncultured Thiohalophilus sp.
ATTTAATCAAGCCCATTTCCGAGGTAACAAATTCACCCCGGCAATCTTCATCCCTAATTGTACCAGTTCATCCCAGGGCGCGCCTGCTGCCCGGCCTTTGAGTACGCGTTCGACACTGGCGGCCTGATAGAGCATCCCCTGCCAGCGGCGCAGAGTATGGCGGTGCAGACCAGCGGAGACCGGGGCTTTGCGATTACTCCAGACTCGATACTGGCTCAGCACCTGCTCCACACTATTGCCCTGTGCGACTTGCCAGGCCATGCCGCTCATGCTGCGAATTTCTCGCGTAAATGCCCACAACACCAATATGGCTTCAAGACCTTCACCTCGCAGACCACTGAAAATACGTAACATTCTCTGTGTCTCACCAAGTAAAGCGGCATCCACCAAAGCAAACACATCAAAACGAGCACTATCGAACACCGCCGCTTCGACTTGCTCGGCATCGACCTTGCCCTCACCACAGAGCAGGCGTAATTTTTCCAACTCCTGATCTGCGGCCAGCAGATTACCTTCCAGCCGTTCGGCTAATAAGGCCACGGCGTCCTCATCTGGTTGCATACCTCGAGACTGCATCCGCGCCTGTATCCAGCCCGGCATCTTTGCCGCATCCACCGGCCAGATCTGCAACACCGCACCGGCCTTGTCCAGGGCTTTAAACCATTTGGCCTGCTGCTGTTTTTTATCCAGCTTGCCCATACTGATCAACAACAGCGTTTCCGTATTACCCGCGTCAACCCAGGCGACCAGCGCCTTGCCGCCCGGTACACCGGGTGACTTGCCCGCAGGCAGACGTAAATCCATCAGTTTCTTTTCCGCAAACAAAGACAGATTACTGGCCGAGGCCTGCAACTGATCCCAGTCAAAATTGGCATCGACATGAAATTGCTCGCGCTCACTATAACCCTGCGCCCGTGCTGCCTCACGAATTTGACGGCAGGCCATGTCACTCTGGAACGGCTCGTCCCCACTAACCAGATAGACAGGTTTCACGCCCTGTTGCAGGTGTTGTTCCAGTTGTTCGGGTTTTAATTTCATGGGGCAGGATTAACCGGAGTGGAATCATGTTGATGTGTCATCGACTGAGCCGGTTCTTTGCCATTAGCTGGGCTATTGCGATGACGCATACCTGCACTGATCTGACGCAGCATCTGATTCACCGCCGAGCGCGCCATTTCTTTTTTAATCCGAAACTCTTCTTCCTCGACCGAAAGAATATTATTTGGATCATACCGATAGGTACGTAGTTGACTAAGACTTTTTGCAGCCAGTAAAGCTTGTCCTTTGCCATCATCCAGTTGATAGGAAAGTAAATATTTTAGTTCATATTCATTCGGCTGACCTGCCGCATTGATCGAAGCAATACGCCGAGTCGTTTCATCTTTAAGAATACGCAACACTGCACCAGATTCCTGTCGTTGCTCCAGCACTTCAACATTTGAGGCAATCAATTTCTGCCGTAGAATTTCACGCATCTGACTGTTCGGCAGCCCGCCTTCAATATAAATACTTTCCAGCTCCGGCGGCAACTCCACCACGCCACGCAGATGAAAACCACAGGACTGCAAAAATACTACCGAGCTAACCACCAGCAACAGAGTATGAAAAATTGAACATGACAATCTCTTAAACATATTGTTTACGCTTTTTTCCACTACTAAATAAATATTACGGACAGGGTATCTCTTAATTGTAGGTTCGGCTTCAGCCGTACCAGTACGGCTGAAGCCGAACCTACAATTACACATAGAGCTTTTAACCCTTAACAACC
>CAZIJT010000282.1:0-1716 GCA_964539595.1 uncultured Thiohalophilus sp.
TTTCTGACAATGAATCCCCCGGTGGCTTCAGCCTGTTTTTATCAGATTGCACTCCCCCTCCCCATTGCAACCCTGGTTATGGCTTTTTCAGGATTTTATTTTTCTGCCGCGACAAATTGGTGATGCCCCGCACAGGCAAAAGAAAAATTAGATTGTTCCAGCTTGCCTGAATCCAGCCTCCACACGCACTGCCCAGGTTAATAGAAATACATTTTCTACCGCGAGCAGGCTGCGCTTTAATGTGGTTATTATCTTACCATCGCCCCCCAATAATATCTTGCAAAAACTACATATTTTGTATAAATAATCAACAACTCAACATACTAAAAAATAAATATACCTTGTGTAACAATACGTTACAAAGAGGTCATCATGTTCAAATTTAACAGGTTCTCCTAACTGAACATTACTTTCGATATAGGACAAAGGTAATGGAATTCGGCAAAAAATGATGTTAATAAACAAAATGCACCAAAAAGCAGGCAGACTGTCTTATATTTTATAAAGCTCGACGTTAATTCATAACGCTACCAGGATGTCAGACAAACAAATTTATGATGATGAAACATGGGTAACAGACAATGAGCAGCATTACTCCTCCCGCTGATGACGCCGGTGTGCAATCTCTGCGTCAGGACAACAAAGCCACTACGGGCGTTGAATCAGTATCCACTGTTGCAGCAAAGCGTGCCATCCATCCATCAACCGGCGCACCCGCAACAGACGGACTGGTGCGCGTCGAAAGACGCCGACTTGTTAATCGCCGCAGTCAGGATCGTCGCCAGAAAGAACGTCGCAAGGATAAAAATAAGGTCCTGCTTGATACCCGCAGCCATCATGATCGCAGAACCATGGAGCGTAGAAACTCCATCAATAGAAATGCGTTGAAAAAAACAACCCCCCCGTATCCACGAGGTGTAAATATCAAGATCTAACTTATCCTGACTGCAGTTCCTGACGAACTTTCGCCAGTGTTTCAGCCATGGAAAAAGACGTTTGCAGCAATTCCAGTACAGCAGATTCCCGCAGCGGCTTGCTGAACAGAAAACCCTGGATTGTACGGCATCCAAGCGCATACAGAAAAGCCAGTTCATGCGCGGTTTCCACTCCCTCAGCCACCACATCCAGACGCAGGCTGTGGGACAGGGCCATGATAGCGGTAACGATGCCGGCATTATCACTTTCCCGACGATTATGTACATTGGTGATAAAAGAACGATCTATTTTCAATGTATCGATGGGGAAACGTTTGAGATAACTTAGCGAAGAATAACCCGTGCCGAAATCATCAATGGAAATTCCCATACCCATTGATTTCATTTGATTTAGAATACCAACATTTTCCTGGCCATCATCCATTAGACAACTTTCAGTAATTTCAATATCGATTAGCGCTGGTTCAATTTCGTGCTGCTGCAAAATTTTTGCCAGCTGTTCAACAAAGTTCGGCTGTTTGAACTGATGCATGGAAACATTAACTGACACCGGCACCACCTCCACACCGGCCTTTTCCCATCGACCCAGCGCCTGGCATACCTCGGAGAAAACCCATTCACCAACTTCAATGATCATCCTATTTTCTTCAAGAACAGGAATAAATTCTAGCGGAGAAATAACCCCGCGTTCAGGATGCTGCCAGCGCAGCAAGGCTTCGAAGCCTTTGACAATGCCGGTGGTGGAATCCACTTTTGGCTGATAGACCAGATAAAATTCTTC
>CAZIJT010000283.1:0-1700 GCA_964539595.1 uncultured Thiohalophilus sp.
GTAATTACTCAGCGTATTTTCAAGTCTACAACAGATTTGCATGCAAAGTCAGGCAGTTTTCCTTCAAATACCAGCGTCATAGCTTGAGTCGCGCTAACACCCTGTTTACGACAAGTCGATAAATACCCTCTAACACGACAAAATATTTTAGCGCCATCCAGGCTACGGAAACAGCCGGATATTTTTTGTTGTACTTTGGTCATCCGAATCACATTTTCAGCTTCATTATTAGTAAAAGGCACACCAGGATTTTCCATAAAGCGCAGTACATCATCTTCATAGTTAATAAGCCGTTCTAGCAAATTTCTTGCTTTACTGCGCTTTATTCGTCCCCGCTGTTTTTTGGGTGGTTTTTTAGGCGGAGGACATTCGATTTCTGCTTTTTTTAACACGGCTCTGTAGCACTTGCGATAGTGACTGGCTTCCTTGGTTATCAGGGAACCTCCCGCCTCATCTACTGCAACATTTATCTCCTCAAGCAACTGTTTCATTTCATCAGCCCATGCCTGTTTATCTTGTTCCCGGGCACGCATTAATTCTCTAAGATGGTGTGCATTGCATAGAGCATGAATAAAGTCATAACGGTAATAGGGTTTCCAGTGATCGTGGCATAGAATGCCATGGAACCGAGGTAAAATCCCAATCTTATCCATCGCTTCTGTTCCTCTTTTTTCATGAGGAAAGAAATGTGTCCACTGGTCATTCGAAACACTGTGTAACCATTGTCGCTTGCCGTTAATATTAATGCCTGTTTCATCCGCATGCGCACAGGTGGAATGAACTAACTGTTCTTTTGCCATGGCTTCAAAACCGCTCAGTTGTTCATAGGCCTTACAATTGAAGTTATAAAGAGAACCTTCGCTGAGTGGAATATGCAATTGTTCTGAAAAATAGTCCTTTATCCGCTTATACGGCAGCAATTGATATTGGGATAAATAGACGGCATGCGCTTTAAGTTGATTTCCATACTGGACGGCTTTGGTAACATCTTTCGGAAACGGTGCAACAAAACAGTGCCCTTGATCATTTTCAAGTTGTTGCGCTCTGTACTCTGTTACCACACGTGAAATATCAATATCAAAAACCTGTCGCGTGACAAAGCCAATATCTTTATAGTTGCCTTTGGGTAGGCGGCTACGATCAATCTTGATGATTTTGATTTCATCAGGATCATCCACTTTAGTCAGTGTTGTACCCACATGATCTTTTTGTCCTCCCGAGGGTTTGTCAGATTTTTTTCTACCTTCTTTTTTTCGATCAGGGTCACTCGACGGGGGCTTGCTACTATTTTTACTGTTTAGAGTGGTACGGTTTAAGAGTATAGTAACCAATAGCAATATAACTTCCAGAGCTGATTTTAGCGCAGGCGATAAGTCTCGTTCTTTCTCAAGCAGTTGTTTTACATTATTGATGGCGGCATCGACATCAATCGATTCTAGTTTCAAAGGGACACCTGTTTTAGTACAGGTCTATTATCTCATGGCTTTTTAAACACCAATTTTGTTGCTGAGAATCGGTTGTGAGGCTATTAAAAAATGAGCATAATGCCGGCTATGTTCGAACACTGGTTTGCTTTTTATGCTGTCTGACAGGCAATCAATCACTGTTTTTTTGGCGCGCATGGCACGTCACCTGAAATCAGAGAAATAACAGCAAAACCCTGTCAAGTAGTTTTTTTACTAATTACGCTGAATAGTTAC
>CAZIJT010000284.1:0-1617 GCA_964539595.1 uncultured Thiohalophilus sp.
ATTTTCTTTCTTGAAGCTGACAACCCGACATTAATAAAACGTTTCAGTGAAACTCGCCGCCGGCATCCACTCAGCAGTGATGAAGTCCCCCTTAGTGAAGCTATTATTCAGGAGCGCAGCCTGCTCGAACCCATTGCCATCGAAGCTGACCTGCACATGGACACCAGCCGCACCAACATTCATCAACTGCGTGAACTGATTCAGTCACGGGTCAACAGCAGTGATCGCACCCAGCTCTCCCTGCTGTTCGAATCGTTTGGATTCAAACAGGGCATACCGGTCGATGCCGACTTTGTCTTTGATGTGCGCTGCATTCCAAATCCACACTGGGAACCTCGTCTACGCAGGCTAACCGGCTGTGATCCGGCTGTTGCTGAATTTCTGGAGCAACATGACGATGCCATAAAAATGTTTGAAGATATACGCAACTTTCTTGAACGCTGGATACCACGTTTTGAAGCCGACAACCGCAGTTATATGACCATTGCCATCGGCTGTACAGGTGGCCAGCACCGGTCGGTTTATATGGTTGAAAAACTGGCTGCCTGGTTTAAACAACAACGCCCCGGTACTCTGCATCGACACCGGGAACTACCATGAGCGAACAGAAATGAGTGTTGGCCTGTTAATCCTGACTCACAACAGCATCGGCCAGACGCTGTATGATACCGCCGTCGCCGTAATTGGCAATGCCAGTCTGCCAACCCGTGTACTGGTGGCTTCCATGGACTGCGATACCGATGAGATGCTGGAGCAGATTCGCATTAGTTTGCAAAAACTGAATAGCGGTCAGGGAGTTCTAATCCTGACTGATATGTATGGCGCCACTCCCAGCAATATTGCCTCTGGGCTACTAAATCCCAGCCGGGTGCTGGTTTCCGGCATCAACCTGCCGATGCTGGTGCGGGTGATGAATTATCCTGATCTCGAATTAAATGACCTTGCCGAAAAGGCTATCAGCGGTGGTCAGGAGGGCATCCTTGCGCTAACCGCCAGGGGTGACTGACTAGACAGGTTATCACCAGTGCTAAAAAAAGAGATCCTGATCTGCAATAAACTCGGCCTGCATGCCCGCGCCGCAGCCAAACTGGTGACCCTGGCCTCGGAATTCAGCGCCGAAATTTTTCTTCATCATGGTGATAAAAAAGTGAACGGTAAAAGCATTATGGGCGTGATGATGCTGGCAGCCAGCAAGGGAACGCAGCTTGTGTTATGTGCTGATGGGAGTGATGAGCAACAGGCCATTGAGGCTATTGAACAGCTGGTCAACAATCGCTTTGATGAGGAGAATTGATTTCTGCTTTAGCATTCCGCATGGGCGCAAAAACCGCGCCTGCCCTGCCAGGCCGTGTGAAAAGGAAATTAACCACAGAGGACACAGAGAAAATATTGATAGGCTTTTGCGCGCCCCTGTTTGTTATAACCACCTCAACAAAATATAAAACTTACAAAAACATTAATCCCCTCTGTGTCCTCCGTGGTTAAAGATTTTAAAAAAAATAACAGTATCCCGCACGGGCAAAAAAACGTGCCCACCCTGCTATAAACAAATTCCTTAACTAAACTTCAGGCTTAAGTTTTGAACTGAGAAACAAGTTGCTGCAAATCATTTGAGAG
>CAZIJT010000285.1:0-1570 GCA_964539595.1 uncultured Thiohalophilus sp.
GAGAAGAGGTCGACCAACAATATTGAAATGAGTCTGGGGCTGTCGATTTTTTTCTAAGACTGGTCTTGATGGTAGCCTGTAGGGTGGGCACGGGTTTGGTGCCCACGTGTAACTGGATTCCGACTAATCTTGACAGCGGAATAACTTATTGGTGAATTCATGAGATATAACAGGAATACAGGAGAGCTTTATGAATAAAAAAATGTTTCTCAGTTTCAGGCAGATTGTACTGATGGCCTGCGTTTCGATGTTTCTGTTGACGGGGGTTCAGGCCGAGTCCGAGATGGCGCCCAATTTTACCCTGAAAAGCCGCAGCGGGAAAAATATCAAACTGAGCGAGTTGCGTGGCCAGGTCGTGCTGGTCAATTTCTGGGCTTCCTGGTGCGGCCCCTGTCGTCAGGAAATGCCGGTGCTGGAAAAACTGTATAAGAAATACAAGGCGCTGGGTTTCGTTGTTCTTGGCGTCAATGTTGATGATGATCCGGCTCAGGCCGAGGCATTGCTGGAAGTGATTGATGTTAGTTTCCCGATATTGTTCGACAGCGACAAGAAAATCAGTGAGAAATATAAAATAACCGCTATGCCGAGCAGTTTTTTTGTTGATCGTGATGGCAAACTTCGCAGTGAGCATAAAGGCTATCTGCCGGAATATGATTTACTGTATAAAAATGAAATAAAGAAACTGATCCGGGAATAATACGGTGAAAAATACCAGTCTGCTGTTATCTTTATTATTGCTCTGCGCCTGCAGTGCGCCAACGCCCTGGGTTAAGCCTTATGAACGCGCCCGGCTGGCGGATCCGATCATGAGCTTCAGTCGGGATCCGGTATCCAGCGCCTATACCAACCATGTCTATCAGGCGCGTGAAGGCGCGCGTGGTGCGGAAAACGGGCAGGGCGGCGGCTGTGGTTGTAACTGATGCCGTTATTGAAAATGATTGCGCCTGAACTGAAATGAGACGATATATGCGCGCGATTTTATTGCTGCCAGGCGGCTTATTGTTCTGCCATTCCCTGCTGGCGGCGGTTTTGCCCGAAGATCGCGCCGATCTACTTTATCATTCATATAACGGTGGTGGCGTACGGGTAACCGGGCCTTCGATCCTGGTGCGTAAAAGTATCGGGGAGAACATTTCCGCTTCGGCCAATTATTATGTGGACGCTATTACCAGCGCCTCGATCGATGTAGTGACCACGGCCAGCGCCTATTCGGAACAACGCACCGAAACCAGCGTTGGGGTGGATTATCTGCATGCGGATACGATTATGGGCCTGAGTTATACCAGCAGTAGTGAAAATGACTATGAAGCAAAAACTGCATCCTTCAGTTTAAGCCAGGAACTGTTTGGCAACATGATGACTATTAGCATGGGTTATGCACAGGGTAATGACGTGGTTGGAAAACGAGGCGATCCCCGTTTTTCTGAAGACGTAAAACGTCAGCAGTATCGTGTGGGCCTGTCACAGATTTTAACTAAAAATATGCTCCTGGATCTGGGCTTTGAAACGGTAACGGATGAAGGTTTTCTGAATAACCCCTATCGCTCGGTGCGTTATCTCGATGCCAGTA
>CAZIJT010000286.1:0-1504 GCA_964539595.1 uncultured Thiohalophilus sp.
CGATGGCTACAGCAAATTTATGGCCGCCGGTGCGCCCATCCATACCTGGGCGCTTGGTGTGCTAGGGATTATTTTCCTGCTTGCCGCCTGGCCTGATGATTAGCGTACTACTGCGACACCAATCACACTGCAACCGTATACTGACCGTCAGCATATGACTAAAGCCGACCTAAAGAAGTTTAAAATGAATGTTCGAAGATTAACTGTGTATCATCAGAGCTGAAGTATTCATCGCTATCAAAGCAACGTATAAATTTCCGTTTTAGAAGTCCTGGTCATTCATCCTTGAATGATTTCCAGGTTTTGTGTTGTACAGAGGATATGTTCGATTTTATCCGATGCATCCCTATAACAGGTGCCCGGTTACAGGGTCTGAATTATTTATAAGAAGCAGGTTCTATTATCGCTGGGAGTACTTTGCCATCCATAAGCACGGCAAGATAATGATCTTTTGTTTTTCCCTGACTGTTGTTTCTCATCTGCACGAGATAATACCAGCGGTTCTCATTTTTATGATGAATAATCGGTTTTAGTTCAAACTCATTAATCGTGGAGTTTGATAATTCAGGGTTAAGACTATTCCACTTTTTAATATCGGTTATAAGATTTTCAACACTAAGCGGTGGTGCACCATCAGATGGTTTCCAGTTGGGTGCATTGCGAATATCATTCTCGCTAGTGTAGATCACAACTTTTGCATCATTAAATGATTCGATAAGCACAAGTGGGAACTGGGTGGCGAGAACATTCTGGGCAATTAAAAAGCTCAGTCCAGCCATAAGTCGCAGCAACATTTTATTTCTCCATAATTAGAAAATTAAGAATGGCTGAACTTTACGCTTCCGTTTTGTGCGTGTCTAATCAAGATATTGTGAGGACATACCAATTCAAGGACTTAATCAAGGCTTCCTTAAATTGCTGTACCTTGCGGAAGCGGTCGGGCATCTGTTGGCCCGTAGGCAAAAATTGGCTAGAAATGGACATAAAGCAGGGAAATATTTAAGCAAGGGCAGCCGAATTCAGCAGGATTTTTTTCGATCAGAGCGAAGACAGAAGTAAAAGGGGGGAGATTTAATTTTAACCAATAGTACGTGGTAACAGAAGCAATAACAGGCAAAAGAACAAATAACAATGGACAATCATCAATTGCAACAGGGCAATACTCTCCGGCGTTGCCATGCCTTGAGCGATGGCAGGGGTTGGTGTGGTTTATGATGCCAGTGTACGTAAGGGTCAATTGACGCTAGTTCTGTTGTCGCTGATACCGGAATTTGAAAATGATGAGCCAGATCGCACAGCGGTTTAATATGGAAGTGTAGCCACAGCTGATTTTGCTGCAAAAGACCCTGCTCAATATCGAAGGATTGAGCCGTTAGCTTGATCATGATCTGGAACTTTGGCAAATCAGCAAACCTTTCCGGAAAAACTGGATCAAAGATCAGATCGGCTCACGCGCCATCGCCCGACAGATAAAAGACAACCTGCCCCTGTGGCTGGAGAAAGC